>SKTG01000044.1 GCA_007118045.1 Nitriliruptoraceae bacterium | reverse complement strand
TCACCGAGCACGCCCTACGGCCGGGCTACGACCACGGCACCGAGTTCGACTACGGGCTCGACCTGATCCTCGATGGCCTCGACGCTCGCCGGGCGTAGCGTCCACACCGCCGGTCGGTGCTACCTGATGTGTCGCCCAACCGGACGTCACGAACCAACCACCCCGTCGTGCGTCGGAACCCGGACCATGGCGCAGACTCCGGGCACTCCGGCCCTGGCGACACGCGCATGCCGGCCGGACGATGCTGGTACCGACCCAGTGCGGTCGGACCAAGGTGGTGCGTCATGCGCGTGACGACACGGCCCCCTGACCACGACGGACGGTCTCCCCACGAGCGCCCCCGATCGAAGCGGCTCGTCGGCTGGAGCCTCGGAGCCGCGCTGGTCGTCCTCATCGCCGCCGGTGTGGTGGTCGGCGTCATGCGCGAGCCCGTCCTCCTGGATCCCCATACACCCGAGGGGACCGTGCAGGCCTATGTCCAGGCGATCCTCGACGGCGAGTGGAACGAAGCGCGCTCCCACCTCACCGACGACCTCGAGGCGGAGTGCAGCATCTCGGACTTCCGACGGTCCTGGCTTCCCGGCTCGCTGGCGGCGACGCTCGACGACGTGCGGCTCCACGGTGACGAGGCGGAGGTGGTCGTGCGCATGCGCACCGCCGCGGAGCCCGAGCCGTTCGGCGGCCGGTACGAGACCACCGAGGTCTTCGATCTGATCCGTGAAGGCCCGACCTGGCGCGTCACCGGACAGCCGTGGCCCGTCTACGACTGCGGGGGGTGGTAGAGCCCCATGCTCAGCCTCCTCGTTCCTCTCGTCGTCATCGGTCTGATCGTCTGGGTCGTCCACACCCAGCGGCAGAGCGCAACGACATCCGGCCGCGTCGTGCCGTCACTGCGTCGCACCCTGCAGTACACGGGACTGCTGGCCTCGCTGGTCGCTGTCTCGATCGGGCTCGGGAACCTGCTGACGGCGGCGTTCACCGGTGGAGCGATCGCCGCTGACCTCACCGACCAGATCGCCCTCGGGCTCGCGCTCACGCTGGTCGCCGTGCCGGTGTGGCTGCTGCTGTGGCGCAGCGTCCTGGCCAACCTTCATCGGGATCCCTCCGAGCGGGCGTCCAGTGGGTGGGGGCTGTACCTCGTCGCCGCCACGACCGCCAGCCTGATCGTCGCGCTGGTGAGCGTCGTTCGGCTCGGCACGATGCTGCTGCAGCTCGAGCCCTTCGACCCCGGTCCCCTCGCGGCGGCGCTCGTCGCGCTGCCGGTCTGGGCTGCACACGTGTGGCTGGAGCGCCGCCCGACCCTGTCACCGACCTCACGACTGCCCGCGCTGGGCGTGCTGACGGGCTCGACCGTCGGGCTCGTGTCACTCGCGATCGGGGTCGGCAACGTCGTCGATCACGCACTCGGTGCCATCTACGGGTTGCTGCCGGGCGCGACGATGGTCACAGGGGACACCGCGCCGTTGCTCGTCGGCCTGGTCGTGGTCGTGATCGCCGCGCCCGTGTGGTCGTGGTACTGGCTGCACCGGGGGGTCAGCGCCACCCGTGACACGCTGTGGCACGCCTACGTCTTGCTCGTGGCGGTCTTCGGTGGGCTGGTCGCCGCGGTGACCGCGACCGGGATGGTGCTCGGGACCTCGCTCCAGTGGCTCATCGGCGAGCCGTCGGCCGCCCGTGCCGTGGCCCATTTCGTCCGCGTGCCCGAGGTGGTGGCCGCCGGGCTCGTGGGATCCGCGATCTGGGGCTACCACCGCAGGGTCCTCGACGGCGCGGCGGCCGGTCTGCGCACCGAACCGGAGAGGATCTACAACTACCTCGCGTCCGGCGTCGGGCTGGTCACGGGCGTGGCCGGCGCGACGGTCGCGATCGCGGGCGTCATCGAGGCGACGGTGCCGGGCGTCCTGGCGGCCGGAACCAGCTGGCGCGACAGCCTGGCGTTGGCGCTGACGCTGCTGGTCGTCGGACTGCCGGTCTGGTGGGCTTTCTGGCACCGGGTGCAGCAGCTCGTCACGACCGGAGTGGAGGGTGAGCGGTCCTCGCCGAGTCGGCGCGTCTACCTGTTCCTGCTGTTCGGCGCCACGGGCCTGACCGCGGTCGTGAGCCTGGCGGTGATCCTCTTCGTCAGCTTCCGCGACCTGCTCGACGGGTCGCTCGCGGTGACGGTCCTGCACGAGCTGCGCATCGCGATCGGACTCGTGCTCGCCGCCGGGGGCCTCTCCGCCTACCACTGGAGTGTCCACCGCGAGGACCGGGAGCATGCAGCCGCGGTGCCGACGCTCGTGCACCCCCGGCACGTGCTCCTCGTGGGTCCCGACGGACGCCAGCTCGCCTCCGCCGTCGCGGCCGACACCGGCGCGCGCGTGCGCAGCCTGCACCGGCTGGACGCGGCCCAGGCCGACATCGACGCAAACCGCGTCGCGGAAGCGATCCTGGCCGTGCACCACGACAGCGTCGTCGTCACCATCGAGGAGGACGGCGAGATCCAGGTGATCCCCTACGAGCCCGCCTGAGCAACCGGGCCGGACCGACGCGCGTGTGCAGCGCGAGGCTGTAGCGGGGACCCGACACTCGTCCCAGGGCTCGGGGACGTGACGACGGGGCGGACACCCCGTCGTCGCACATCCGACCCTTGCCGTTCGGGCGGTGGCCACGTAGGTTCACATCGGCTACGACCGCGCTCGGAGGCAGCGCGGTCCGGTCGCTGTACCCGCCGCGGGGAGCCGATGGGAGACCACGGACCGGGTCCGATCAGTCGGAACGAGAGGACAGCGTGACCGTCGCTGGGGGGATGGCCTGTACCGCTCCCGTCGCGCTCGAACGCGCAGTCGTACGAGCGGGACCCTCGCGGCGCGCACGATGTTCCACCGACGCGGGCGGTACGGGTACCAACGGGGCACCGGCCCTACGCCCCACGTGTAGACGCCGGGAGGTGGCGAGGTGCCGTCTCTCGCCGATGTCGAGCCGTCTGGTTCGACATCGGCTCCGGCCCGCAACCGAGGAGGAGAGCAGATGAGAACCACCTTGACAGCCCGGCGCGGACGCGCGGTTCGCGTCCTGGCCGTGACGGCGGCGACGGCGCTCGTGCTCGCTGCCTGCAACGGCAACG
>SKTG01000303.1 GCA_007118045.1 Nitriliruptoraceae bacterium | reverse complement strand
TGTCACAGCGTCGCCGCGATCCGGCATCACCACCCCCTCAACATTCCGGGCATTTTTCTCGCAACAACGCCTTGACAGATGCACGCCGGAGGTCTCATAGTCTGCGCTAAGTTTATGAACGGTGTAATCCGACGCTGCAACCTGCTCCTTACCGGTCTCCTGCTCGCTCTACTCAAGCCCACCCGGGTACGAAGGATCAGGCGCGTGGCGTCAGCAATACGCTGACCGGTCACGACGAGCAGGCGAAAAAGCCCGCTGCCGAATCCTTCGGTGGCGGGCTTTTTTTATGGCCGGTTTCACGGCCGGTCTGACGGTCGCCGCAGCGACTTTGCAAGGAGGAAGGAACCATGGCGAAATATCAGCCTTTCAGAACGGTCGATCTGCCCGATCGAACGTGGCCCGACAAGACGATCGATACCGCACCGATCTGGTGCAGCGTCGATCTGCGCGACGGCAACCAGGCGCTACCGATTCCCATGAGCGTCGACGACAAGCTGGATATGTTTCAGCTGCTCGTGGAGATCGGCTTCAAGGAGATCGAGGTCGGCTTCCCCTCGGCCTCGCAAATCGATTACGACTTCGTCCGCAGGATCATCGAGGAAGACAGAGTTCCGGATGATGTCTATATCCAGGTCCTCACCCAGGCCCGGGACCACCTGATCAAGCGTACCTTCGAGAGTCTCAAGGGTGCGAAGAACGCGATCGTCCACCTCTACAACGCCACCAGCGTGCTGCAGCGCAAGGTTACCTTCGACATGGGAAAGGATGAGATCAAGCAGCTCGCGATCAAGGGCGCCACGCTCGTGCGCGAGCTGATTCCCACGCTCGAGGGAACACACGTTCGCCTCGAGTACTCGCCGGAGAGCTTCTCCGATACCGAGACCGACTACGCGCTCGAGGTCTGCGAGGCTGTCATGGATGTATGGGAGCCGACGCGGGAGAACCGCATCATCCTGAACCTTCCCGACACCGTCGAGTGGATTCCGGCGAACAAGCACGCCGATCAGATCGAATGGTTCTGCCGGAACATGAAGCACCGCGACCGGGCGATCATAAGCTGTCATACGCACAACGATCGCGGCACCGGTACGGCCGCCTGCGAGCTCGCGATGATGGCCGGCGCCGAACGGGTGGAAGGCACCCTCTTCGGCAACGGCGAGCGCACCGGTAACCTCGACATCGTCACCGTGGCGCTCAACCGGCTGGCCGACGGCATCGACCCCGGTCTCGACCTCAGCGACATCCCCCGGATTCGCAGTATCTACGAGCGCACCACCGGCATGAGCGTACCGCCGCGCCAGCCGTATTCCGGTGAGCTCGTTTTCACCGCCTTTTCGGGCTCTCATCAGGATGCGATCAAGAAGGGGATGGATCGTCGCAGGGCGGTCAACGATCCCGACGCGCGGTGGGAGGTGCCGTACCTGCTCATCGACCCGAAAGATATCGGGCGTACCTACGAGTCGATCGTGCGCATCAACGCGCAGAGCGGGAAAGGCGGTGTCGCCCACGTGCTCTCGCGCGATCACGACTTCGAGCTGCCGCGATCGATGCAGCCCGATATCGGGGCGCTGAGCAACAAAATCGCCGACGAGCTCGGCCGGGAGCTCAGCAGCACCGAGATCTTCGAGGCGTTCGAGCAGGAGTATCTGCGCAGGGAGACACCGCTGGCGGTGAAGCGGATGTCGTTCTCGTACGTCGATAACGGCGTCGACGCCGACGGCGGGCCTTCGAAGCAGTCGCTGCAGTGCAACGCGACGGTCACCTACGACGAAGCCGAGCACCAGATCGAGGGTGTCGGTAACGGCCCGATCAGCGCGTTCGTGCACGCGATGGAAGCGGAAGGGTGGCGCGATTTCCGGCTCACCGATTTCCATGAGCATGCGATCGGCAAGGGGGCGGAAACCGAGGCGGTGGCCTACGTGCAGATCGAGGTGCCCGACGGCCGGCTCTTCTGGGGAGCCGGGGTCGACACGAACATCGATCTCGCCGGCACGAAGGCGCTCGTCAGCGCGTTCAACCGAAGTCGGGGCTGAGCCGCCCGTGTGAGCTTTCACCGCGACGCCGGCCGCGCTACAATGCCGGGCATCCATGACACACGCTTCGTCTGACCGAAAGATCGTCGCGGTGAACTTCGCGGCAATGTTCGAGCACGGGATCATCCTTCTGCTCCTCGGCCCACTCGTGCCGAGCTTCATGGCAACCTTCGCCATCGGCGAGAGTATGGCCGGACTCCTGCTCGCCGCCGGATCGGTCGGTTTCGTCACCGGCCTCTTCTTCGCCGGCGCGGTCATCGACCGGGTGAACGTGCGGGCGGCGCTCGCGATCGGGCTCGCAGTGGAGGCCGCCGCCCTCGTCCTGTTCGCGATCGCACCGGCGTTCGCGGTAGCACTCGTCGCCGGCTTCGCCTTGCGCTTCGGGGCCTCGTTTATCGAGGCCGGGTCGAACGTCATGCCGACGCTCACCGCCCAGCGCCGCTCGCCGCATGCGGTTATGAACCTCGTGCACATGTTCTTCAGCGTCGGCGCGTTCCTCGGACCGTTTCTCATCGGGCTCTACCTCGAGGCGACAGGACAGTGGCGACCCATCATGTTTCTCACCCTCATACCGGTCGGGCTCGTCCTCGCGGGGACCCTGCTGCTTCGAATGCCTCGCAGGCAGACCCAACACAATCCGGCCGAAACCCACCCGCTCTCCCACATCGGGTCGGTTTTCCGCATGAAGCACGTCGTATTCGGAGCGTTTACGCTCTTCTTCTACGTCGGGGCGGAAGTCGGCGTATCGAGCTGGGTCGTTCACTACCTTCAGTCGGTGGTCGGCCTGCCTCCGGTGTTCTCGGCCGCCGGGCTCTCGATTCTCTGGATCGCGATTATGATCGGGCGCCTTGCCAACTCGTTGCTCGCCAATCGCTACTCGAGCCGAAGCCTCGTCACCATCTCGGGAATCGGCGGTGCACTCGGGTCGGTCGCATTCCTCTTCGCCGGCGGACTGTTCGGCACGTACCTCGCCCTCGCGTGGATCGGCCTCTGTTTTTCCGGTGTCTTCCCGAACGTGATGGCCGAGCTCAACAACCGGCATCCCGAGAAGACCGGCAGCGCCACCGCCGTAATGGC
>SKTG01000217.1 GCA_007118045.1 Nitriliruptoraceae bacterium | reverse complement strand
GGTGTCGGCACGGTGGGCACCACGCTCGAGGGGATCGACGCACCCTCCTCCGGGAGCGAAATGGCCTGGACGTCCAGCGGGAGGTTGAGCAGCACGGTGCGGCGTTCGTCACGGGCCAGCCGGTAGGCCCGTGCGGTCTCCGCGACGGCCGTGGCCGAACCCGTGACCCGCAGCGGGACGGCCCCAACGGCCTCCGCGAGACCCGCCTGATCGACGCGGAAGTTCGAGAGCGTGGCCCCGGCGGCGGTCTCGGCGGCCACGACGATCAGCGGCGTGCGGCTCTTCGCCGCCTCCGTGATCCCGGTGAGCGCGTTGGTGAGCCCGCCGCCCTGGTGCAGGCTCAGCACGGCGACCGTGCCGCTGGTCCGCGCGAAGGCGTCGGCCATGGACGCCGCGCCGCCCTCGTGTCGCGCCGCCACGTACCGGGCACCGCCCTCGAGCATGGCGTTGGTGACGTGCAGGTTGCCGCTGCCGACGACCCCGAACGCCCGCTCGACCCCGAGGGTGGCGAGCGTCCGGCCGACGGCTTCGGCGACCGTTGCCACCGTCAGTCCCGCTCGACGAGAGCCAGGACACGGGCGGGGCTGCCGGAACCGCCGACGATCGGCAGCGGCGCGGCAACCACGACCGCCCCGGTCGGCGGCAGACGGTCGAGGTTGCGCAGGCTCGTCAGTCCGTACTTGCCCGAACCGGCCAGCTCCGCGTGACACGGGAAGGGAGGCTCGAACGAGTGGGCTCCGCCGGCGTCGGTGCCGACCGTCTCGACCCCGAGACCGAGCAGTGGGGTCTCCTCGGCCAGCCAACGGGCGCACTCGACGGAGAAGCCCGGTGTGTGGGGCCCCGACTCGTCGGCGTTGGCGAACGCCGCGGGGTCGTCACCGCGCGCGTCCCATCCGGTGCGGTAGAGCAGCCAGCCACCCTCGGGGAGGGACCCGTGCTCGGCCTGCCACTGCTCGAGGTGTTCGACCTCGAGCACGAAGTCCGGGTCGGCCGCGGCATCGGCCGAGCGGTCGACGACGGCCGCCGGCCCGATCAGCCGCGGTGGTGGCACCTGGTCGACGCTCTGGCCGTCACGGCCGGTCACCCAGTGCACGGGCGCGTCGAAGTGGGTGCCCGTGTGCTCACCGGTGGTGATGTTGTTCCAGTACCAGGCCGGACCTCGGTCGTCGTAGCGGCTGATCTCGTGCAGCTCGAAGGGCTGGGTCTGGCCGAACTGCTCCGGGAGGGCGAGGATCGGGGTCTCGTGGTGCAGCGGTGCGGTCAGGTCGAGCACCTCGATGCGCCCGCTGCTCACCGCGGTCGCCAGCTCGGTCAGTACGGACATGGCTGCCCCTTCGCCTGGTGATCGGTCTCCCGTGCGTTCGGCCGTCGTCCGTTCCGCGGCGGCGCGGCCGGGACTATCGCAGATGGACGTGGGGCCGCCAAGGTGGCAGCTGGCGGCGGATCCCGGACGGGATCCGTCCGGGTCGATGCCTACGGTGACCCGGAGATCGACGCGGAGGAGGCGAGCGATGACGAACCCCATCGGGTTCCAGGTCACGGTCGATGCCGACGACCCTCATGCCCAGGCGCGGTTCTGGGCGGCGGCACTGCACTACGAGGTCGAGGATCAGGACGCGTTCATCCGCGACCTGCTCGACCAGGGGCACGTGAACGAGGACGATGTCCTCGAGGTGGACGGGCGGCTCGCGTTCCGGATCGGTGCCGGCATCCGGCCGCCAGCTGACAGCGAGACCTCGGGGCAGGGGACGCGGGTGCTCTTCATGCGGGTTCCGGAGCCGAAGCAGAGCAAGAACCGTGTCCACCTCGACCTCGGGGTCGGACGCGACCGGATCGACCAGGAGGTGGAGCGGCTGACCCGCCTCGGCGCCACGGAGTTGTACCGGGTCGACGAGCCGGGAGCGTTCCACACCACGATGCAGGACCCTGAGGGCAACGAATTCTGCGTCCAGTGACCGGTCGGCCCACGGAGGGCGATGAGTTCCGGTCCCGCACCCCGTCCGTCCCTCTGGACCGGAGCCCAGCCGCGACCGGTCCGCCGGAGGCTCACCGAGCAGAACCGGGTCTTGACTTGAAGTCGACTTCAATCTCTAGCGTCTCCGGCCACGTCGACAGGAGCTCCAGATGACGCCTTCCGAGTCCGCCGTCAGCGTGGACGGCCTGGTCAAGCACTTCGGCACGACGCGTGCCGTCGACGGCCTGGACCTCGAGGTCGCGACGGGGTCCGTGCACGGTGTTCTCGGACCCAACGGTGCCGGCAAGACCACCGCGATCCGGATGCTGGCCACGCTGCTCCGGCCCGACGCGGGACGCGCCACCGTGTTCGGTCACGACGTCGTGACCGCCGCCGACGAGGTACGCAGCCGCGTGAGCATGACCGGCCAGTTCGCGTCCGTGGACGAGGATCTGACCGGGCGGGAGAACCTGATCCTGCTCGGTCGGCTCTGGGGGCACACCCGCCAGGCCGCCAAGGCGCGCGCCGCCGACCTGCTCGAGGCCTTCGGGCTCACGGAGGCGGCCGGTCGACAGGTCAAGACCTACTCCGGGGGCATGCGGCGCCGCATCGACATCGCCGCCAGCATCGTGGTGACCCCGGACCTGATCTTCCTCGACGAGCCGACCACCGGGCTCGACCCGCGCAGCCGCAACCAGGTGTGGGAGATCGTCCGCGCGCTGGTCGCTGCCGGCACGACCGTCCTGCTCACCACCCAGTACCTCGACGAGGCGGACCAGCTCGCCGAGCGCATCTCCGTCATCGACCATGGCAAGGTGATCGCGGAGGGAACGAGCAGCCAGTTGAAGGCCTCCGTCGGCACGGGCGCGCTGCACGTGCGGCTGCTCGACCCGCAGCAGCGCGGTCAGGCGGAGCGGCTGCTGGCCACCGCGCTCGCGGAGCCCATCCGGCTCGAGGCCGATCCCGCCGCGCTCTCGGCGACCGTCTCCGACCCGCGACGGGTGTCCTACGCCCTGTCCGAGCTCGCCGACGCCGGGGTCGAGATCGCGAACTTCGCGCTCGGGCAGCCGAGCCTCGACGAGGTGTTCCTGACGCTGACGGGACGCCCGGCCGAGGACCAGAGCGTCGACCGTCCCGACGGCGAACCGCCGTCGGCCCCCACGACCGAGGAGGTGCGCGCGTGAGCGTCACCAGCCAACCGACCGCGACCCCCGAGACCGTCGCGCGTGGTGCCGTCGAGAGCGTGCTGGCCGTGGGCGCCAGACCCGCCCGCCCGAGCGGGCTGGCCGCGTCGCTCACCTTCTGGTGGCGGGCGATGCTCAAGATCAAGCACGTGCCCGAGCAGCTGTTCGACGTCACCATGTTCCCGGTGATGTTCCTGCTGATGTTCACCTACCTGTTCGGTGGGGCGTTGGCCGGGTCGACCGGCGCCTACCTCCAGGAGGTGCTCCCGGGCATCCTGGTGATGACCGTCGCGATGATCACGATGTACACGGGGCTCACCCTCAACCGTGACATCCAGAAGGGCGTACACGACCGTTTCCGGTCGTTGCCGATCTGGCGACCGTCGACGCTGGTCGGTCCGCTGCTCGCGGACGGGGTGCGTTACACGTTGGCCTCGGCCGTGATCCTCGGTCTGGGCCTGGTGCTCGGGTTCCGACCTGAGGCCGGCGTCGGCGGGGTCGTGGCCGCGATCGGGCTGTTGCTCGTGTTCTGCTTCTCGCTGTCGTGGATCTGGACGGCGCTCGGCATCGTGATGCGCTCCGAGCAGGCTCTGATGGGTGTCAGCATGATGGTGCTGTTCCCGTTGACGTTCGTCAGCAACGTGTTCGTTCCGCCGGAGACGCTGCCGAGCTGGCTGGAGGCGTTCGTCAACGTCAACCCGATCACGCTGCTGGTCACCGCGATGCGGGGCCTCATACACGGCCACGCCGTGGCCGGCGAGATCGGCACCGTCCTGGTCGTCAGCGCGGGGCTGATCGTCCTCTTCGGGCCGTTGACGATGCTCGTGTACCGGCGCAAGGCCTGACGGCTGCCTACGGGTCCAGCCGCTCGGGAAGGCCGAACAGCGGGAAGAGCCGCGCCGTGTCGAGGAAGGAGTTCTGCCCGACGACCCTGCCGTCGCGGACCTCGAGCACCTGCAACGCCCACGCTTCGTGTCCATCACCGGTGCTGGCGCGGCGGTACTGCGCGAAGGCCGGCAGCCCGTTCGCCGCGACGGGGATCAACCGGGAGCCCTCGCACTCCTTGCCCGGACCGCTCATCCAGGCGATCACCTCGTCACGGCCACGCAGCCAGAGGTCGAACGGCGGCATCGCCTGCACGGCGTCCTCGTGCAGCAGCGCGCGCAGGGCCTCCATGTCGTAGCGCTCGAACGCGTCGAGGTAGCGCTCGAGGAGCAGCTCCTGCTCCGGCTCCAGGGGATCCCAGGCGTCGGTCTCGTCGGGGCTGCGAGCGGCCAGCGTCTCACGGGCACGTTGCAGCGCGCTGTTGACCGCCGGCACGGAGGTGTCCAACAGCTCCGCGACCTCGCTGGCCCGCCAGCGCAGGACGTCGCGGAGAAGCAGCACGGCCCGCTGCTTCGCCGGCAGGTGCTGGAGCGCGGCCACGAACGCGAGCCGGATCGACTCGCGCAGCTCGGCGCGTTCGGCGGGATCGTCGCTCTGCGGCAGGACCCTCCCGTCTGGTGCGGGTTCGAGCCACCGCCCGTCGGGCAGGGCGACCAGCTCGGCGGTGGCCACGGTCGACGGTCCGTTCAGATCCATCGGACGTACCCGCCTGGCCGCTCCGTCGAGCACGTCGAGGCAGACGTTCGTCGCGATGCGGTAGAGCCAGGTTCGCACGCTGGAGCGGCCCTCGAACCGGTCCGCCGCTCGCCAGGCCCTCGACAGCGTCTCCTGGACGGCGTCCTCCGCGTCGGCCATCGATCCGAGCATGCGGTAGCTGTAGCCCGTCAGTTCGCGCCGGTAGCGTTCGAGCGCGTCCTCGTCGACGGTCCCACGCTCTCCGTCCACTGCCGTGAGGCCCGGCGTCGTCTCGAGTCCCTGCGTCATCCGTTCCCCCGACCGTCCACGGTCATGTCCCGATCTGCGGCGCGCCGCCGCCCGACGGGACGCCCAACGTTCGACCATACGCTCGCTGCGGCGGACGACAAGCCCGGGCAGGCACTCTCCGCATGTCACCGTCGGCGGTGCGCTCGGTCGGCCGGACCGTCCGCCCCCGCTGCTCGCCGATGGCGACGCGGCCACGCTCCGCCCTGGTGGGTGACATGGGTCCACGCTGGGCTCCTGGACCGGCGAGACACGCTCGCGCCCCGCGCGCGATCGGTTGGTGAAGGTCACGGCGGTGCGCGGTCGGGGTCGCCAGGTTCTCGGTCGCCGCCAGCTTCATCGGGTGGCCGTGCGGGTGGATCGGGTCGGTCGGGCTGTGTGGTGCGGTCGGTGCGGTCGGTGCGGTGGAAGGTGACCTGGGTGCCCTCGACGGTGAGTTTCCAGGGGCCGTTGTCGAACCGTCGGTGGTGCCGGAGGCACAGCAGCGCCGCATCGGACAGCTTGAGCTTGCCGTCGCGGTGGTAGGGGGTGTTGCCGTGGGCGGCTTGACACCACGCCGGCGGCGCGTCACAGCCCGGCCACGCACATCCGCCATCACGCGCGACCAGCGCGGCCCACAGCCCGGCAGGGACGTTGCGGGTGCGCTTGGACACTTCGATGGGGACCGAGTCGGCGCCCAGGACGATGCGGGTCAGGTCACAGTCGGCCAACAACGGGCGCAGCTCGGCCAGGCTGGCCGCACCGGTGAACCCCAGCTCGGCCACCCCGGCCTGTGCGACCAGCTGCGACCACGGGACGGTGACCAGCACGTGCGGGCGTACGCCGTGCTGGGTCGGGGCGTCCCCGCTGCGCAGGGCGGCGTCGAAGATGGCCTCGAGGGCGTCCGCGCCCTGCTGGGCGTTGGAGCGGCGTTCGTCTCTGGTGTCGCGGCGGCGGAAGGCCATGAACGCGGTCAACGCCCGCTCCCCAGCCAGCCCGTACAGGCTCGCGCGCACATGCACGCCACCATCCGCACCCTGGGTCACCGACCCCGACCGGCGCTCGTGCCGGCGCCGGGCCGCCTCCTCCGCACTCTCGGGGTCGCGGCGGGCCAGCTCACGCCGCGCGATCCGCCCGAGCTCGACCGGATCGACCTTCGTGGCCGCCTCCAGCAGCAACGCCTCCAGCTCATCACGATGAGCCGGGTCGACCTGGCCGAGCGTGTCGGTGATGACCTTCGCGTGGCCCTGGCTGATCCGACCCGTACCGAACCGCTCCGCGGTGTCCGGGGTCTCCCGCAGCCGCCGGCCCGTCTCGGCCGCGTTCTTCGCCTCCGACGGGGAGAGGTTGAGCTCGTCGGCGAGGAAGCGTTGCGGCTCACGGGCCGCACTGGCCTCCCGACCCCTGGGTGCGGCGGCGACCGCACGTGCCGACAGATCACCCGCGACCCGGCTCCGTACCGCCGCGAGGCGGTCCATCTGGGGCTGCAGGCGTCGCAGCAGCTCCCGGAGCCCCTGATCCGAGAACGCGTCGAGATCGAGACCCGCCACCTGCGACACCGCCCCGTCGAGCCGTTCGAGCGGCTCGACCAGCACCCCATCATCGGTCCCGAGCGTCGCCGCCGACGCGCCAGCCGCGGCACCCGTGTCAGCGTCGGCCCGGCCCTTCGTGGCCGCACCGTTCGGCCCAGAGACCACATCCGCCTGGTCCTCGGTCACGGTGCCGGAGACCGCGACCGCCGAGGTGGACGGCTGGGACGTGTCGGCCAGGGAGGGCTGCCACCCGCCCCCGCCCTCACGCGCTGACCGGACAGCCAGCCCGCCAGGTACGACGT
Source organism: Nitriliruptoraceae bacterium (assembly GCA_007118045.1). GTDB lineage: Bacteria > Actinomycetota > Nitriliruptoria > Nitriliruptorales > Nitriliruptoraceae > SKTG01. The sequence goes on along the minus strand of SKTG01000217.1, from coordinate 4,735 downwards.
GGCACCGGCCGCCGCGGCGACGCAACCCGGACCCGGCCCTGTCGGCCCCGTCGGCCCCGTCGGCTGCAGCAGCGAACGACCTCCAGGAGGACCGGGTCGTGACGGGCGAGGTCGACTCTCGCGTCGTCGACCAGTCTCCCCGGGGTTCCACCGCTGCCCTCCACTCTCGCGTCGTCGTGAGTCGTCGTCGTGAGTCATCGCTATGGCGTTGGAGGCATCGTAAATCCGGTACCCGCGTTCGCTGGAGGTGTTGCTCACGAAGCTGTGGAGAAGTCCGCTCGCGCTTCCGGCAGAGGTCCGCCGACACCGTGGGGACGATCCCATCCGACGTCGACCGACCCCCGCCGTACCGGCAACGGGGGCGGTCCGAGCCCGTGCCCGGTGTCGAGCATCGGCGGAGCCGGCGCGAGGACCGGTACACCCGGCAGTAGCCGGTCTCGCATCGATGCGGCCAGGTCGGCGCGAAGGAGCGGACGACGACGTCCCCTGTCGTCCTATCGACCCGGGCAGGAGGCTGGGGGCGGGTACGCCCCGTGAGTACGCTCCCGAGGCCGATCACAGCGCGGGTCGAGCGGCTCTCCCTCGCTCCGCGTGGCCGCACCGGATCGGTGGCGACGTCGAGCCCGCGCGGCCGACGTCCTGGCTGCGACCGGCCGGTCACAGCCAGCCGAGGGAGCCAGTCGAGGGAAGACCCGCCGTGAGCGAGCCCGACCCGCGTTCGACAGCGGTGACGCGGCTCTTGGCATGGCTCGGCCGCTGGCGGACCCCGCCGCCACGCTGGCGCGGGGTGATCCTGCTCCTGGCGCTGAGCTTGTTCGTCGGCGGCGTCGTCGTGTCCGTCCGCGAGCTCGACCTGGACCCGGCGACGATCCGTTGGTGGCCTCTGGTCCTGGTCGCCGTGCTCGGCACCCCGGCCACGATCGTGACGAACGCGGCGGAGCTGCGTGCCATGGGCCGCTGTCTGGACGCCACGAGGCCGCTTCCGCCCGAACTGTCGTGGTGGGCGGCGACCCGGGTGGTCGTGGTGGCCACCGCAGCGAACGTGCTGCCGCTGCCCGGTGGCGCGCTGGTGCGTGTCCACGCGCTCCGGTCCGCGGGGAGCACCGTGCCTCGCGCCACCGGGGTGAACGTGGTCGCGGCGCTCGTGTGGGTCGCGATCGCGATCGCGGTCGCCGGGGCGGCGGCCCTCACGCGTGCTCCCGTCCTGGGTGCGATCGGCCTCGGGGTCGGCGGCCTCGGTGTCGTGGTGTCCCTGGCGCTGCTCCGGCCGATGGCGACGCGCTGGGCATGGGCTCCCGTGGTCCAGCTGGTCGTCGTCGAGGTGGTCACGACGCTGATCCACGCGGCACGGCTGTACGGGGTGTTGCTCGGGCTCGGGATCGCGGTCGTGCCCGCTCAGGCGCTGGTGCTCGGTGCGGCGTCACCGCTCGCGGCAGCGGCGGGCGTGTTCCCGTCCGGCCTCGGGCTCGCGGAGCTGCTGTCCGCGCTGCTCGCACCGGCCGTGGCGTTGTCCGCCGCCGGGGCGTTCGCGGCCACGGCCGTCGCGAGGATCATCGGTTTGGGTGCGACCGCCCCCCTTGCGCTGATGTTGGGCGTGCGCGACCTGCTGCCCGCGGCGGCGGACCTCGATGCTTCCGAGGATCGCGGGGCGTGAGCCACATGTTCCATGGCCGGGTACCCACCCCGGCCCCACGGAGGGGCGGCCCGACGATCGTGCTCAGCGCGCAGCCGCGATCCCGTTCTCGAGGAACGACGCGATCTGGCCTCGCGTGACGTCCTGACGGCCGCAGTAACGGGTGCGGTCGCCGCAGCCGACGGTCAGGCCCTTGGCGTGCGTGATCGCGATGTTGTGTGCGTGGGCGCCGTTCGGCGAGACATCGGTGAACCGTTCGGCTGCGGTGGCCCCCGTAACCGAGCCCGAGTCGAGTCGGAAGGCGTCCACCAGGACGGACGCGAGCTGCTCACGGCTCAGGGGACGGTCGGCGCCGAACCGACCGTTGCCGTAGCCGGTGAGGATCCTCGCGTCGGCGACCGCCCCGATCTCCGCTGCGTACGGGTGGTTCGCGTCGACATCGTCGAACCGCGTGCCGTCACCGTCGGGCAGGTCGAGCACGACCGCGATAGCGGTGGCGAGGTGGCCGCGCATGAGCGGATCGTTCGGGCAGTAGCGGTCCGGGCCACACCCGACGAGCACGCCGGCGGAGACCAGACGATCGATCGCGGCACCGTGAGCGCCGTTCGGGTCGACGTCCACGAAGCCGGCTTCGGACTGGGGGAAGGCGGCACCGGGAACGTCACCTCGCTGAAGCGCGGATCGCAGGCTCTCGTACGGGTTGATGCGCGTCGAGTTCTGCGAGTGCTGGGCGAAGATCTCGAAATGCAGGTGGGGTGGTGCCCACTCGGCGCCGGAGTCGCCCAGGTAGGCGATGTGCTCGCCTCGCACGACCCGGATGCCGTCGCTCGCCTGCAGGGTGGTGCCCTTCGCTCGGATCGCCTCGGCGATCTTCGGGGCGAACGTCTCCTCGAGGCTGGCCCGGCCGCTGCCGTCGCGGGCGTCGTTGTTCAGATGGAGGTAGCGGTACATGTGCCCGTCGTCGCCGTTGATGGACAGCAGCCAGCCGTAGGAGGGCTCCGGGTACGGCGTGAAGCTGACGGTGCCGCCCACCGCGGCGTGGATCCGCAGGTGCTTGGGCCCCATGATGTCGGTGGCGCCGTGGATGCGCTCCCCCCGCGAGTGCCGGAAGTCGTCGATGAACGACGTGCGACCCTCGGGATCGGCCACCGGATAGGTCAGGTCGATGATCCCGCCATCGTGATGCGCCGCCGCGGGCGTCGCTGAGAGTGCGGGGATCAGCAGGAGCGCGGCGGTCAGGGCGAGGCAGCGTTGGAGCACGTGTCGACCTTCCGGAGGGGGTGGGTACGGGGCGGGCACGAGTCGGGCGGGTGCGGGAGCGTGGGAGCGGTCGGCGAGTGAGATGACGGCGCGCTGCCGTTCGCCGGCTCCCGAACCTGGTCGTGGTCACCGGACCAGCGGCGGAAGCTAGGTAGCGTCGGTCGGGCTGCAACCGAGCGTGCGGCTCGTGCGTGTCAGGGCCGCGCTCGGAACTTTCGGGCGTCGTGGAACGTGTTCGGGAGGTCGGGGGCGAGACACACACCATGTGGTGTCCCGCCCGTGGATCCCCAGTCGGCGGCACACCATGTGGGGTTCCCCAGGGTTCGCCGCCGTGCCTCGTTGCATCGGCACGTGGGGTCGCCACCGTTAGACTCGATCCGCAAGCCGGACCCAGCCCGCGCGGAGCTGCGCGACCTGCCGGCGACCTCAGCCCGGCGGCTCACCGAGGAAGCTCATGGACACCGTCATCGCCGCCGGCGGCTCAGGCCGGTGAGCACCGACATCGCCGGCGGCGCCGCCTCGACGGACGTCACGCGGCCCCGGCGCCCCGATGCCGACGAGCGAGCGGCTGACCGCCAGACCGGCGTCGGAGCCGCCGACTCGGTTGACGGCGGCGACGAAGCGGCCGCTCGACCCGATGTCTCGATCGTGCTCCCGACCTATAACGAGGCCGGCCACGTCGCCGAGGAACTCGATCGCATCATCCGGGGCATGGAGGACAGCTCCTACACCTGGGAGATCGTCGCGGTCGACGACGGCTCCAGCGACGGGACCCGCGAGGTGCTGCGGGACGCGGCGGAGCGCGAACCCCGCATCACGTTGATCGAGCACCTGCGCAACCTCGGGTCGGGGGGTGCTCGACGCACCGGGACACGGCGCGCACGTGGCCGCATCGTGGTCTGGACCGACGTCGACATGACCTACCCGAACCACCAGATCGCCGAGCTCGTCGACCAGTTGGGCGAGCACGACCAGGTGGTTGGTGCGCGCGACTCCGAGGAGGGCACGAACAAGGCGCTGCGGGTCCCCGCGAAGTGGGCGATCCGGCGCTTGGCGCAGTACCTGGTCCAGACACCGATCCCCGACCTCAACTCGGGGTTCCGGGCGTTCCGACGCAACCGGGCGGCGCGCTACCTCGACCGTCTGCCGAACGGCTTCTCGTGCGTGACCACGATGACGATGTCGTTCCTGGCCGACGGCCTGAGCGTCGTCTACGTCCCGATCGAGTACGGCGAACGCAAAGGCCGGTCGAAGTTCCACTGGTACCAGGACACCCGTCGCTACCTGCTGCAGGTCGTGCGCATGGTGCTGAGCTACGAGCCCTTGCGGGTGTTCATGCCCGTCGGGCTGCTGTTGCTGGGCTTCGGGCTCGGCAAGCTCGGTTTCGACATGGTCACCAAGGACCTGCGGATCGCGACGAACACGCTGCTGATCCTGTTCGCGGCGTTCCAGGTCGTCTCGATCGGGCTGCTCGCCGACCTCGTCGTGCGCGTCTCGAAGCCGCCCGGCGCGAACGACGAGGGGGGCTGAGCGCGGCCGACCTCGGCTCCCCGACGCTCGTAGTGAGGTCCGCGTGATCCACGTCTTCCTGGGCACCAAGGCCCAGTACATCAAGACCGCGCCGTTGCTCCGCCTCATGGACCAGCGAGGTGTCCCCTACCGGCTGATCGACTCGGGGCAGCACGGCGCGCTGTCGGTGGGGCTGCGCGAGGAGCTCGGGGTGCGCCCGCCCGACCACGTCCTGGCGGAGGGCGTGGACATCACCCGTATCCCGCAGGCGCTGTGGTGGGCCGCGAAGCTGGCCTTGCGGCTGTTCGACGGCGCCCGGCTCCGCCGCGAGGT
>SKTG01000019.1 GCA_007118045.1 Nitriliruptoraceae bacterium | reverse complement strand
GACAACTACCAGACGTTGCTCGATGCGCAGGTTGACGGCTACGTCGCGACGGGCCGGCTCAAGCACAACGAAGAGATCCCCGCCGCGCCCAGAGGTCGGATCCCCACCGATGCGACCCCGAAGCAGCGGATGGCCCGCAAGCTGCGCACCAAGAAGGGCAAGGCGGTCTACGCGCGGCGCAAGGTCATCCCCGAGCCGGTGTTCGGCCAGATGAAGACCCTCCAGGGCGCCGGAGCGCTGCTGCTGCGTGGTCACGATGCCGCCCGAGCAGAGTGGATGCTGCACGCCACCGTGCACAACCTGCGCAAGCTCGCCGCCCACCGCGACAAGCTCCCCCAGACCCCCTCGAACCGTCCCCGCAGCGCCACCCCCGGCGGGCTACTCCACAACGCTGGTCAGGCCCTGCGAGGGCTCGTCGCGGCCCTGACCCCCGAACCGGCCCTCGGATGACCCCCGCCAGGGACACGACCACCGCCGTCGACATCACACGTCGGCGCCATCTCGCCGTTAGCGACCCAAGCTCCTAGGGCACCGCTCGTGGAGCCGTCAGCGCCGCGCTTCCCGGCGTGTCTCGGGGTGGGTGTCGGTGGAGCTCCGGCGGGCGATGAGATCGATCAGGACCGCGAGCACGACCGCGCCGACGATGACGAGCGTGGCTCCGGGCAGGTTCTCCATCAGTTCCGGCGCGACCAGCAGGACCCCACCGAGCGCCAGCATCACCGTCCCGCCGAGGAGCTTGAGCACCCGGCCGTAGCGCTGCTCGAAGCGACCGACCTGGAGCGTGACGAGCACCGCGACGAACAGCGTCACCTCCAGCCCGACGTAGGTCAGCAGGTACAGCCCCAGCAAGCCGGCGAAGCTCGTGCCTTCGATGCCTTGGGTGTGCATGATCCCCGACCAGATGACGGGGAACCCGGCGGTGCACGGCAGCTCGACCAGCGCGATGCCGGCGGCCATGGCCACCGTGGTCCCCACCACCGCCGGAAGGGGACGGTCGGCAGCGCGAACGGAACGGCCACCTCGGTAGATCCGGGGTTTGAAGCGGTCCGGGATCGTGAAGGACAGCCCCTTCTTGTAGGCGAAGTAGTCCTTGACGTTCACCGCGCCGACGAACAGCGCGATGGCTGCGACCCCGACACGGATGGCACCGAGGTACTCGACGAACCCCATCACCGTGAAGACCCCGGCGATGAACGCGCCGTAGATCGATCCCGTGACGGCGAGGAACACGCCTCCGATCAGAGCGACCCTGCCGCGTGTCGCGCCCGCGTTCAGGACCATCGCGAGCAGGACGGCGAGCACCCAGAGCGAGCAGGGGTTGAACCCGTCGATGAACGCGATCAGCGCCGTCGCGGCGACGGCGGAGCGGGAAGCGACGTCGACCTCGCCCAGGAAGGGGACACTGACCACGACGTCGTCGCCCGACACCTCACCGGGGGATGCGTCGGTCGTGCCGTCGGGCAGGTCGTCGCTCGCCGGGCTCGGGGGCGACCCGCGAGCCGCGATCTCCGCGGCGGCCGCAGCTTCCACCCGCGCACCGGTGCTCGCGTCGAACCCGACCCAGACCATGTCGTCGAGCATCGCGGTCGGGACGCCGCGGGCCTCCTGGCCGCGTGCCGCCATCTCCTCGATCCAACGGTCGCGCGCAGCCGGATCGTTGGAGACGTCGTGACGTTCGACGACGAGGTCGTCACCGAACCGTTCCTCGAGGTCGTCGAGGAAGACCTCCATCTGCGCGCAGTAGGGACAACCGTCGGCACCGAAGTACAGCAGCGTCACCGGGTCCTCGCCGCGTGCCGGTAGAGCGACGGCGAGCAGCGCGAGCAGCCCGGCGACGAGGACGAGCAGGCGACGGCGGAGCAGGCCGGAGCCCGCCGGCCCGCTAACGCTCATGGCGTCCACCCCGCGTCGGTACCCCGTGACCCGGACGGTGACGGGGCAAGGACGATCGTGACCGCTCCGGACCGCGAGCGCAGGCGGTGAAAGACATCGCCATCGAGGGCCGTCGGCCTCTGTCCCGTGCCGGCGTCGCCGGCCGGCCCGGTGCCGCTGTCGGACCTGCGCGTGCCGGTGACCAGGCCCCGGTGGGCCCAGCCGAAGCCTCTCAGCGAAGCGGGTCCCCGGGGCTCATCCGAGCCACAGCAGCATCGGGACCGCGATCAGCAGGAACAGCACGCTCATCGCGGTGCCGGCTCGGACGTAGTCGGCCACTCGGTAGCCCCCGGGCCCCAGCAGCAGCGCGTTGACCTGATGGGTGGGGAGCACGAAGGCGTTGGAGGCCGCGAGCGCCACCATCAGCGCGAAGGTGGCCGGGTCCGCGCCGACCCCGACCGCGACGTTGGCCGCGAGGGGCACCAACAGGACGACGGCCCCGACGTTGGAGACCACCAACGTGAAGGCGCTCGTGAGGACCCCGATGGTGGCCAGGACGGCCCAGACCGGCAGGTCCTGGGTCGCGGCGATCACCCCCTCGGCGATCCACGCGGCGGTGCCGGTCTCCTCCACCGCCTGGCCGAGGGGGATCAGCGCCGCGAGGAGGAACACGGTCTTCCAGCTGACGGCCCGGTACGCCTCGTCGGGGGTCAGCGCCCCGCTCAGCAGCACCCCCAGGGCGCCCACCATGAGCGCGAGCGAGAGCTGCATGTCCGTCCCGATGACGAGCCCGAGCGCGAGCACGAACGAGCCGAGCGCCCACCAGCGCTTGCCGGTCCGCGGAGGGGCCGTGGGGTGATCGCTCATCACCACCAGCGTGGGGTCGTCGTCGATCTCCCGAAGGCGTTCCCAGGGTCCGAACAGCACCAGCACGTCCCCGGCGGCCAACCGACGCTCGCGCAGCCCGTCCGTGACGACCTCGCCGCGCTGATGGATCCCGAGCAGCGCCGCTCCGAAGCGCACCCGCAGACGCAGGTCCCGGACCTGCGCTCCGACCGCACCGGAGCCCGGTCGGACCGCCACCTCGACCATGCCGGCGGTGTCCGGGTCGATCAGGGAGGCCAGGGGGTCGTGCCCGGTGTCGATGGGCTCGAGACCGTTCGCGACGATGAAGGCTTCCACCGGCTCGTCGGGACCACTGAGTCCGAGCAGGCAGCCGGGCTCGATCAGCTGCTCGCGTGGCGGGGCCAACCGGGCGGGTTCCCCGACCCCCGCGATCGCAGCGATCAGCACGCCCGGCTCAGCCGCCTCCACCTCCTCGATGTCGCGTCCGACGAGCGGACTGTCGTCGGGTACGCGGACCGCCTCCATGCCGCGGTCGAGCCCGTAGCGTGCGGTGATGTCGGGCAGCGGGCGAGGGGCGCCTCCCGCGTCGACCGGCGCATCCGGGAGCAACCACCGCCCACCGACCGCGAACAGCGTGACCCCACCAAGCAGCAGCGCCACGCCGACCGGCGTCGGAGCGAACAGACCGAACGGCTCGATCTCGATACCGAGGTTGGCGGCGGTCGAGGCGAGCAGATCGTTGAGCAGGATCAGCGGTCCGGATGCGACCAGCGTCAGCGTCCCGCCGAGGATGGCCGCGAACCCCATCGGCATCAGCAGGCGCGACGTGGGCGACCCGGTGCGTTCGGAGATGCGTTCCATGACGGGCAGGAACAGCGCGGCCGCGCCGATGTTCTGCATGAAAGCGCTGATGCCGCCGACCGCCAGCGAACTCGAGGCGACGATCCGCCGTTCGGTGCTCCCCCCGACCCGAAGCAGCCACGCCGCGACGGACCGCATCACCCCGACGCGGTCGAGCCCGGCCCCGAGGATCATCACCGCGATGATCGAGATGACGGCGTTCGACGCGAACCCCGCGAACACGTCCGCGGTGGGCACCAACCCGCTCACACCGACGATCACCATGATCAGGATGGCCGCGACGTCGATGCGGACGACCTCGCTGACGAACAGGGTGATCGCGAGCACGAGGATCGCGAGGATCCCGAGCATCTCGGGGGTGAGGGCGTCCATGGACGGTCTCCGACGGGCAGCGAGGTGGTGCGGGGACGTGGACGCGACCGTGGCTGGGACGCGAGCGGCGAGCGACGGGAGTGGACCCGTCAGCTCGCCGCCCCGGTGACGCCTCCGGTGCGCTCCTCGGCATAGCTGACGACCGGTTCCCGGGGCAGGACCTCCCGATCCGCCTGGAGCTCGGTGGCCGCCAGGTAGCTGTGCATACCGCCAGCGAGGGTCCGCACGTCGACGAAACCACGTTGCACCAGGATGCGGTAGGCGAGGTAACTGCGGAACCCGACGGCGCAGTACAACCGGACCGGCCGGGCGCGGTCCCATCCGCCCAACGCTCCGCGCAGAGCGTGGAGGGGCACGTTCTCGGCGCCCGGAAGGTGCCCAGCGGCGAACTCCTCGGGTCCACGGACGTCCAGGAGCCGGGCCCCATCGGTGTCCTCGGCGAAGCGGTCGGCGTACCACAGGGCGATGTCGCCGCGCAGCAGGTTCGCGCCGATGAAGCCCGCCATGTTCACCGGGTCCTTCGCCGACCCGAAGGGCGGGGCGTAGCCGAGTTCCAGGGTCTCCAGGTCGTAGACGGTCATCCCCGCGCTGAGCGCCGTGGCCAGGACGTCGAGCCGCTTGTCGACCCCGTCGTAGCCCACGATGCCCGCGCCGAGCAGGCGCCCGGTGTCGGGGGCGAACAGGACCTTGAGGTGCATCGCCGCGGTGCCTGGGTAGTAGCCGGCGTGCCCGGAGGGATGGAGGTGGACGCGTTCGTAGGGGATGCCCGCGGCCTCGAGCTGGCGCTGGTTGGCGCCGACGCCGCCGGCTACGAGGTCGAAGACCTTGACGATGCCGGTGCCCTGCACCGTCCCGAAGGTGGTATCGCGGCCGCAGACGTTGTCCGCCACCACCCGTCCCTGCCGGTTCGCCGGGCCGGCCAGCGGGATCAGCCAGGGGCCCGGAAGCACGCTGTGCTGCACCTCGACCGCGTCACCCGCCGCGTAGACGTCGGGGAGGTTGGTCCGCAGGTGCTCGTCGACGGCGATCCCGCCCTCGGGCCCGAGCGCGACGCCGGCGCTCTTCGCCAGCGCGGTGTTGGGACGCACACCTGCGGCCAGCAGGACCAGGTCGGTCGGCAGCAGCGTGCCGTCGGTCAGCGTCACCTCCAGACGCCCGTCGTCGGTGGACGCGAAGCTGGCGGCCCCGACCCCGAGGTGGAGCGTCACCCCGTGGGCGCGCAGGTGCACCTCCATGGCGGAGGTCAACTCCCGGTCCAACGGCGGCATGAGCTGGTCCGCGAGCTCCACCAGGGTGACCTCGCGGCCGCGGTGGCGCAGGTTCTCCGCCATCTCCAGGCCGATGTAACCCCCGCCGATCACCACGGCGTGGGCGACCTCGGGCCGGCCGTCCGCACCCACGGCGTCCACCCGCGCCTTGATGGCATCCATGTCCTCCATGCGTCGGAGCACGTGCACCCGCGGGTCATCGATCCCGGGCAGCGGTGGGACGACCGGCACCGCGCCGGGGCACAGCACGAGCCGGTCGTAGCGGAGTTCCTGCTCCGCCCCGGAACCCACCTCCCGTGTCCGCACCGAGCGCGCCTCGGCGTCGATCGCCACCACCTCGGTGCCCGTACGGACGTCGAGGTCGAGGGAGGCCCTGAGGCTCGTCGGCGTCTGCAGCAGCAGCCGGTCACGGTCCTGGATCACCCCGCCGATGTGGTAGGGCAGGCCGCAGTTGGCGAAGGAGACGAAGGCGTCACGTTCGAGCACCACGATCTCGGCCGACTCGTCGAGACGTCGCGCTCGCGCCGCCGCCGACATCCCGGCGGCCACGCCCCCGACGACCACGATCCGCACTGCTGCTCCTCGGTGAGCCGTCCGATATGTCCAGACAATTAGAGTACGGCATGACACCCGCACTCTCGCGCTCGTCCGCCGAGCCGGATCGAGGGTCGGTGCAAGGGGCCCGCAGACCCGTACCGCGATGCAGTCTCAGTCGGCGGCTGCGGCCGCCGTCAGCGCGCGGGTCAGCTCGCGGGAGACCTGATCGGCGAGCCCCTCGAGCGCGGGATCGCCGGTCAGCCCCATCATCGCAGCCGGGTCGATCGCGATCAGCTCCGAGCCGCCGTCGGGATGCGCGCGCACGACCACGTTGCAGGGCAGCAACCCACCGATCATGGGATCGATACCGATGGCCTCGTGGGCGTACGCCGGTTTGCAGGCACCGAGGATGCGGTAGGGCGCGATCTCGACGTCCAGCTTGGTCTTGAGGGTGGCGGTGACGTCGATCTCGGTCAGGACGCCGAACCCCTCGGCCCCCAACGCCTCGCGAACCCGGGCGTCGGCGGTCGCCGGATCGTGAGGCGTCCGGGTCTTGAACACGTAGCGGTCCTGCTCCATCGTCAGATCCTCCGAGGGACGTTGCGTCGGTGGCCCGTTCCGCAGGCCGCACACCGGCGGTCGCGTCGAGAGACCCCCGGTCCGGGCTCACGCGAACTCGCGTAGGCTGCCTCCGAGGCGGGGCGGTGTGCTCGCGTGCGCTGCTTCCACGCGGCGAGGGTGAGATGGTACGGGTGGTGTCCGTCCATTCCTTCCGGGGCGGTACGGGCAAATCCAACCTCACGGCGAACGTGGCCGTCCAGGCCGCGCGCCGCGGGCACCGGGTCGGCGTCGTCGACACGGACATCCAGTCGCCCGGGATCCACGTGCTCTTCGGTCTGGCTGGCATCGACGTGGAGGTCGCTCTCAACGATCACCTCTTCCACGGCCGTCCCATCGACGAGGTCGCGCGCGAGGTCACGCCAGCGGATGTCGAGGGGGCCATCCATCTCATCCCCTCGAGCACCCGACCGGGTGAGATCACCCGGGTGCTCCGGGACGGCTACGACGCCCACCAGCTCGTCTCCGGCTTCCGAGGTCTGGTCGAGGCCCTCGAGCTCGATGTCCTGCTGATCGACACGCACCCGGGGCTGGGCGAGGAGACGCTGCTCTCCCTCGTGGTCTCGGACACGGTGCTGGTGCTGCTGCGGCCGGATCAACAGGACTACGAGGGCACGGCCACCATCATCGAGGTCACGGCCGGCCTCGAGGTGCCACGGATCGGTCTGGTCGTCAACAAGCTCCCGGAGGCCCTGGATCGCGACGAGGTCGGTGGTCGCGTCCGGGCCGCCTACGGCCAGCCGGTCGTCGCCGTCCTGCCCCACGACGAGGATCTGATGCTGGTGGCCAGCGCCTCCATCCTCTCCGTCACCCGTCCGGAGCACCGCGTCGCTCAGGGGTTCGGCCGGGTCACCGACTTCGTGCTGGGAGACGACCGGTGACCGAGGCGGCTGACCGTGGTCCCACCCGCGCGGAGGTGCTCGGAGGGTTCACCGGTCGACGTGCGAGCACGACCCGGTTCGCGATCGAGGCCCGCACCGCGCAGCTCGCGACCGTGGCGAGGTTCGCCACCGCCCCCGCCGTGTGCGAGCGGCTCGCCGAGGTCGAGGAGCAGGCGCTGCTGTCGAGCCTCGCCGCAGGACGTGACGTAGCAGCCGAGGTCCGGATCCAGGACCTGGAGCGGTTCGCGGCCGCGTGGGCTCACCTCGTGCCCGCGGACGTCGCGGTCCGCGCCGAGCTCGCGCGCTCGCTGGCCGGCGCGTACAGGTTCCGTCCACGTGACGTGCCCCGTTTGCGGGACGCGCTCGGGGTCGACGAGGAACCCGTCCGCGAACTGCTGGAAGCCGGCGGCCTCGAGCGTTTCGGGGCCGAGCAGCTCCCGGGGACGGAGCGCCGTCGGTGGGCGTACGCGCGGCTGCGGTCGCGGATCGAGGACCTCTCACCCTTCTGGACGTCCTACGCGCTCGTGCTGACCCAGACCGTCGGCGCCGGGATCCTGGCGCTGCCCATCGCGTTGGGTGCCATCGGTCCCGTCCCGGGGCTGGTGTTGATGGTCGTCTTCGGCCTGCTCAACGTGCTGACCATCACCGCGGTGGCCGAAGCGTTCGCGAGGACCGGTGCGGTGCGATGGGAGGGCGCCTTCTTCGGTCGGACCGTTGCGGGCTACCTCGGTCCGCTCGCCGGGGCCACCTTGAGCGGTGTGCTGGTCGTCTTCAGCGTCGTGGTGCTGCTCGTCTACTACCTCGGCTTCTCCACGGCGCTCGCCGACGCCACCGGTGTGTCGGCATTGGTGTGGGCCGGGTTGCTGTTCGTCATCGGCTTGATCCTGGTGGGGCGCGGTCGGATGGACGCCACGGTCGCCTCGTCGCTCGTCGTGGGTGCCGTCAACCTCCTGGTGATCGTGGCGCTCTCGGTCGTCGCCCTGCCCTTCCTCGAGCCGGCGAACCTGGCCCACGCGAACGTGCCCTTCGTCGGTGGTGCACCGCTCGATCCTTCCGTCCTCGAGCTCGCCTTCGGCGCCGTCCTGCTCGCCTACTTCGGACACACCGCGGTCGCGAACGGGGCCCGGACCGTGCTCCGTCGGGCTCCTGACGGGCGTGCGCTGATCCGTGGCTCACGGGCCGCCCTGGTCACCTCCGTCGCCCTGTACGCCCTGTGGGTGATCGCGATCGGTGGGGCGGTGCCACCGGAGCGGCTGGCCACAGAGACCGGAACGGCGCTGACCCCGTTGGCCGAGGTCGTCGGCCCGATCGTGTTCACGATCGGGCTGGTGTTCGTCGTGCTGGCGATGGGTATGGCGTCGGTGCACTTCGGGATCGGCCTGCATGCGCAGACCCGCGAGCTGGTGGGGGCGAGGCTGGCGGGACGCGTCGGCTGGGTCGTCGGGTTCCTCCCTGCGACCGTCGTGTTCGGCGTCGCGGTGCTGCTGTTGACGACCGGCCGCGGCTCGTTCACCGGAGTGCTGAGCCTGCTGGGCACGAGCCTCGGGCCGCTGCTCGCCGGCGTGTTCCCGGTGCTCCTGCTCGCATCCAGCCGACGTCGTGGGGACCACGTGCCACGAGGTGTGCAGCGCTGGCTCGGCCACCCAGTCGTGCTCCTGGGGCTCTATCTGGCCTTCCTCTCCGCCGTCGTGGTCCACGGCGCCTTCGTGTGGACGAGCTGGTGGGAGCGCACCACGGCCTCGGTCGTAGCGGTGGGCACGGTGCTGTTGACCTTCGTCGTGCTGCGCGGCGGCGCCCTGCGGTCGTCCGGCGTCATCGAGCTGCGGCGTGACGGTCATCTCGGCGTGCACCGGCTCCGTGTGCTCGCCGGTGGTGAGCACCTCGACGTCGACGTGGTGCTCGAGGACCGCCATGGTCGTACCGCGCCGTTCACCGTGACGGCAGGCGCGGACCTGCCCGACGGGACGGTGCGAGTGCGCGTGCCGCTCGAGGCCATGCCACGGCGCGAGGTACGAGTGTGGGTCCACGTCGTCGACCCCGGGGGCGACAGCGCCCCCCTCGAGCTGCCCGCCTCGGTGGGACGGGACGGCCACGAGGTGCCGGTGGTGTTGCATCGTGGGCGTGCCGAGCTGCGCGGCGGGGCGGGGGAGCTGAGCTTGGTACTCGGGGCGTCGCCATCCCGAGACGGTCGACACGACGGGGGTGGTGTCTAGGTGACGGACCGGGTGCTGGTCGTCGACGACGACGTCATCAACCGCAGGGTGCTCCAACGCGGCCTCGGCCAGCTCGGGTACGTGACCGAAGCGGCCGAGGACGGGAGCGTCGCGCTCGAGCGCGTCCTCGCGGCGAGCGCGGGGGGCGCACCGCCCGTCGACCTCGTGCTGCTCGACGTCCTCATGCCGGTGATGGACGGCGTCGCCACCCTGCAGGCCATGGCCGACGATCCGTCGGTCGTGAACCTGCCGGTCGTGGTCGTGTCGGGCGTGGAGGAGCAGGACACCGTGGTGCGGTGTCTGGAGCTGGGTGCGATCGATTACCTGCACAAGCCCGTCGACCCGCGTCTGCTCGATGTGCGGGTACGGACCTCGTTGATGGCCAAGCGAGCGCGTGCGGTCGAGCTCGACCGTCTCGAACAGGCCGATCGGCTCATCGAGGCGGCGCAAGCGGTCGAGCGGGGGAGCTTCGAGCCGCGGCAGTTGGACCGCATGGCCTCACGGCATGACGAGTTCGGTGCGCTGGCCGGGACGTTCCAGCGGATGGCGCGCGAGGTGGCGACCCGTGAGCGCCTCCTGCGCAGCGAGGTCGCGAGCCTGCGGATCGAGATCGACGCGTCGCGTCGCGACCGCCAGGTCGCCGACGTCACCGGTTCGGCCTACTACCGCCGCCTGACGGCCGACGCGGCCGAGCTCAAGCGGATCCTCCACGATCCGGACGCCGGCGAGGCCGACACCGAGACATCGGGAGGGCGGGGGTGACCGCCGTGGCGCCTGGGCCGGGTTCGACCGCTGCGACCGCGGCCGAGGCGCACGAGACCCAGCCCGGTCTCGCCGCGCCGCGGGCCGACATGTTGGCGATGTTGCCCATGGGGATCGCCGGGCTCGTCTGGGGTGCGACCTACGTGGCCGCCGGGGCGCCCGCAGCTGCGGCGTGGCCGTGGGCGTACACGGTGCTGGGCGTGCTGAACCTGTGGCTCTACAAGCGTCACGGCTTGCGTCGCGCGTTCGATCTGCAGCTGGCGCTGAGCTTGATGATCCCCTACCTGCTGATGTTGCACCTGGGAGGCTTCGCCGCCTCGGGTGCCGTGATGCTGTGGTCGCTGATCGCGCCGGTCGGGGCGTTGCTGAGCTACGGGCTGCGCCGAGCGATCGGCTGGTTCCTCGCGTACGCGGTCCTGGCCGTGGCGGCAGCGTTCCTCGAGGCAGCCCAGATGCTGCGGGGGCTCGACCTGCCCGGGCCGTGGATCGCCGCCTACTACGCGATGAACATCGTCGGCGTCAGCGCGGTCGCCTGGTGGGTCATCAGCCGCTACAGCCAGCAGAACGCTGCGCTGGTGGAGGCGGAACGCGTCACACGCCTCGAAGCCGAGGAGGCCACACGGGCCAAGAGCGCCTTCCTGGCCAACATGAGCCACGAGATCCGCACGCCGATGAACGCCGTGATCGGCATGAGCGAGCTGCTCGCCACCACGGAGCTGGACGAGGAGCAGACCGAGTACGCGACCGCCGTCCGCAACAGCGCCCACCTGCTCCTGGCGCTGATCAACGACGTTCTCGACGTCTCGAAGATCGAAGCCGGTCGACTCGAGATCGATCCGCACGTCGTGGAGCCTCACGAGCTCATCGACGCCACGCTGGAGGTGGTCGCACCGCTCGCCGCCTCGAAAGGCATCGATCTCGTCTACCGGATCGACCCGGGCCTCCCGGACGAGGTGCGGATCGACGGTCATCGGCTCCGTCAGGTGCTGGTCAACCTGCTCAGCAACGCCGTGAAGTTCACCGAGCGGGGGGAGGTCGCGCTGCTCGTGGGTTGGGAGCACGAGAGCGCGAGCATCAGCTTCGAGGTGCGCGACACGGGCATCGGGATCGCGCCCGAAGCCCTCGAGCGGCTCTTCGAGTCCTTCAGCCAGGTCGATGGGTCGACGAGCCGCCGGTACGGCGGGACGGGTCTCGGTCTCGCTCTCAGCCGCAGCATCGTGGGGATGCTCGGCGGCGAGATAAGTGTCGATAGCGAGCCCGGCCAGGGGTCACGGTTCCGCTTCTCCGTCCCCGTCGAGGTCGTGCGGACGCGTACCGCGGGAGACGAGGACCTCGCCCGCCTGCTCCGTGGACGCACCGTCCTGATCGTCGATGACAACCGCGTCGATCAGGAGCTGTTGACCGGTCTGGTGGGTAGCTGGGGCATGACCGCCGACCTCGTCTCGGACCCGTCCGAAGCCGCGGCCCGGCTCGGCCACGGGGCGGCGCACGACGTCGTCATCGTGGACCACCACGTCCAGGCGAACGAGGCGCTCGTGATGCGGGTACGTGACCGAGCACGGGGGGCAGGTGTCCCGTGCGTGCTGCTGGTCGCCCTCGGTGCGCGGGAGTCGGTCGGTTCGGATGTCGTGGAACCCGACGTGCGGGTGCTCACCAAACCGATCAAGGCGTCAGCGCTGTTCGACGTGCTGGTCGAACTGCTGGCCGACCGTGCCACGGCGACGTCCCCGGCGCCGCCGTCGACCGCCCTCGATCCGGGGTTCGCCGAGGCCCACCCGCTGAGGATCCTCGTCGCGGAGGACAACGCGACCAACCGACGGTTGGTCGAGCGTCTGCTCGGCCGCCTCGGGTACGAGGCTGCCCTGGTCGAGGACGGCGCGGGGGCGGTCGGAGCGGCCGCGGAGGACGTCTTCGACGTGATCCTGATGGATGTCCAGATGCCCGAGCTCGACGGGCTCCAGGCGACACGGCTCATCCGCGAGGCGCAGGGCTCTCGACCATGGATCGTCGCCCTCACCGCGAACGCGACGGACGTCGATCGACGGGCCTGCCGGGACGCCGGGATGGACGACTACGTGGCCAAGCCGATCCGCCCGGAGCGACTGCTCGCGGCGCTGGCCCGCGGGTCCGCGCACCGACGTTCCGAGGGCCGCTCCGACGAGCTTCCGGTTCCCTCGGCGGGAGGATCCCTCGACGTGGCGGGGGACGCGGTCGGATCGACCCGTCGCGAGACCGGCACGGCGCCGGAGCGGTTGCTGGACCCGACGATCCTCGAGCGACTCGTCGCGACGATGGGCGACCGCGATTTCGTGGCGTCGCTGTTGGACGATCTGGAGCGCGAGGGCACGCTGGCGCTGCGACGACTTCGATCCACGACGGATCTGGACGCGATCCGGCGCGACGCACACAGCCTGAAGTCGAGCAGCGCACAGCTGGGGGCCACGGCACTGTCGGAGAGCGCCCGTGCGCTCGAGGCCGCGGCCAACGACGGCGATCGACGGCGGGTGGAGGAGGTCGTCGGAGAGCTCGAGGAACGACTCGCCGGCACCCTCGCGGCTCGGGAGCGCCTCGATGGCTGGTGACGTGGCGACCGTGCTCGTCGTCGAGGACGCCCTGGTCAACCGGCGGACGCTCAAGCGGGGCGTGGAGAACGAGGGCCACCGGGTGCTCGAGGCGGTCGACGGCGCGGGTGCGCTCGACCTGCTCGCGCACGAGAAGATCGACATGGTGCTGCTCGATCTGGTGATGCCGGAGGTCGACGGTTTCGAGGTCCTGGAGGTGATGGCACGCGACCCGGCACTCCGGGAGATCCCCGTCCTGGTCATCTCGGCCGTCGAGGCGAGCGACGAGGTCGCTCAGGCGATCGAGATGGGCGCGATCGACTGCCTGGCCAAACCGGTCGACATGGTGCTGCTGCGGGTCAGGCTGCGGACCGCACTCGAGAGCGTGCGTCTGCGCCGGCTGGAGCGTGCCTACCTGCAGCAGGAGCTGGCGTTGCGGCAGCAGGAACGTCTCGCGACCCTCGGCAAGCTCAGCGCCGGGCTCGGCCACGAACTCAACAACCCGGCGGCTGCGGCCCTGAGCGCGACCCGTCAGCTCGAGGACGGCCTCGTGGAGGCCGACGCCATCTGGCGCCGGCTGCTCGACCGCGACGACGCACCAACGCTGGTCGCCGTCGTCGAAGCGCATCTCGGCGCGGACCGTCCAGCCCCGCCGAGCGCGGGTCGGCGGGCGGCCCTCGCGGATCGTCTGGTCGAAGCGCTCGGCGCGGCCGGCGTCGCCGACGCCTGGCGGCAGGCCGACGTGCTCGCCGGCGAGGGGATCGAACCCGACCTCCTCGAGGAGCTGCTCACGGCGCTCGGCGACGGTGCCGACGTCGGCCTGACCTTCTACGCCAGCCGGCTGCGCATCTCCCGTACGGTCGGCAACATCGCGACGAGCCTGCACCGGATCGCGGAACTGACCTCGGCGTTGCGCGGCTACAGCTACCTCGACCGCGCACCGCAGCAGGACCTCGACGTCAGGACCGGCATCGAGGACACGGTCCGGATCCTGGCTCACAAGGTCCCGCCCGACGTGGAGATCGTCCGGGATCACGCCGAGGACCTGCCGCTGATCCACGGCTACGGCAGCCAACTGAACCAGGTGTGGACGAACCTTCTCGACAACGCGATCCATGCCGTCGGGGATCGCGGACGGATCGTCCTGCGCACCTACCGCGGGTCCGGCGATGTCGTCGTCGAGGTCGAGGACGACGGCCCGGGCATCGCCCCGTCGTTGCTCGGTCAGGTGTTCGACCCCTTCGTGACGACGAAGGAACCCGGCGAGGGCACCGGCCTGGGGTTGAGCATCACCCACCAGATCGTGACGGAAGGGCACATGGGGCGGATCACCGTGGACAGCGTTGCGGGACGGACCGTCTTCCGTGTCCGGCTGCCCGTGAACGCTCCGGAGGCGCGGTCGACCGTGGCGCCGGCGTCCGGATCCGCGCAGGGTGACGATTGAGGAGTCGGATCCGATGTCAACCGATCCGGTCAGCGACCGGCGACCTCCCACGATCCTGAGCGTCGACGACGATCCGGCCGTGCTCGACGCGGTCGTCGCCGACCTGCGTGCACGCTACGGCGAGCGCTACCGGGTCACCGGCGCCGCATCCGGCCCGGATGCCGTCGCGATGATCGAGCATCTGAGACGCCGGGGTGACGATCTGGCGCTCATCGTGGCCGATCAGCGGATGCCCGGCATGTCGGGCACGGAACTGCTCGTGCAGGCCAAGCAGATGCAACCACGCTTGCGGTCGGTCCTGCTGACCGCCTACGCGGACACCGACGCCGCTATCGCCGCGATCAACGACGTCGGTCTCGACCACTACATCACCAAGCCGTGGGACCCACCGGCAGAACGGCTGTACCCCGTCACCGACGAGCTCCTGGAAGCCTGGGAGGCCGCTCGGCCCCCGACCGAGGGCGGGGTTCGGGTGGTCGGTGACCGCTGGTCGGCTGCGTCGCACGAGCTGCGCGACTTCCTGGCTCGCAACCTCGTGCCCTTCCGCTGGCTCGACGTCGACTCGTCCGAGGGCGCATCCCTGGCCCGAGCGTCCGCGGGTTCGCGGCTGCCGCTGGTCGTACTCGACGGCGGGCAGGTGCTCGCGGATCCGGACCGGTCGCGTGTGGCGGCGGCGCTCGGCACGACCACTCGACCCGAGGTCGACGTCTACGACCTCGTCGTGGTCGGCGCCGGACCCTCGGGTCTTGCCGCCGCCGTCTACGCAGGGTCGGAGGGTCTGCGCAGCCTGGTCGTCGAGGCCGAGGCTCCCGGCGGTCAGGCGGTGCTCAGCTCGCGCATCGAGAACTACCTCGGCTTCCCCTCGGGGATCGCCGGATCGGAGCTCGCGCGACGTGCACTCGCCCAGGCTCGGCGGTTCGGCGTGGCCCTCGTCTCCCCACGCCGCGCCGTGCGGCTGCGGCGCGCGGATCCCTACCGGCTCCTGGAGCTCGACGACGGCACGGACGTGCACGCTTCGACGGTGATCGTGGCCAGCGGCGTCCAGTACCGACGTCTGGAAGCGGACGGGGTCGAGGAGCTCACCGGCGCGGGGGTGTACTACGGCGCCGCGTCGACCGAGGCCGCCGCGATGCAGGACGAACGCGTGTTGGTGGTCGGTGGCGCCAACTCCGCGGGTCAGGCGGCCACGCACCTCGCCCGGTTCGCCGCCGAGGTCGAGATCGTCGTCCGAGGTCGCTCGCTGCGGGAACGGATGTCCACCTACCTCGTCGACCGGATCGATGCGGAGCCGTCGATCCGGGTGCGGACCGGATCCCACGTGACGCGGGTGTCGGGCAACGGGCGTCTCGAACGGGTGGAGCTCGCGGATGCCTCCGGTGGCCGGGACCAGGTCGACGCCGCGGGGATGTTCGTGTTCATCGGCGCACGACCTCGGACGGGCTGGCTCGGTGAGCAGGTCGTCACCGACGATCGTGGCTTCGTGGTCACCGGACGAGATCTGACCCCCGACCGCTGGGCCCTCGACCGGGACCCGTTCCTGCTCGAGACCTCGGTCCCGGGCGTCTTCGCGGTCGGCGACGTGCGAGCCGCCTCCATCAAGCGTGTGGCGTCGGCGGTGGGCGAGGGTTCGGTGGCGGTGAAGTTCGTCCACGAGTTCCTACGCGACGGGTAGGTCGGCGGGCGAGGCACGGTCGACCTCACGGGACCGGGCTACCGGACGGCGGGGAGCGTGAACCGGTCGAGGTCACGCGCCACCTCGACGTCGAGCTCCGGAACGGCGGCTCGGGCCTCCGCGCGGTGCGCGGCGGTGCCCGGGTAGCGCTGCGAGAGATGGGTGAGCACCACCCGCCGTGCGCCCGCGTCCGCCGCGAGCCGTGCGGCCTGGGCGGCGGTGAGGTGGCCGGCACGCTCCGCCAGGTCGCGTTCGGGTTCGAGGAAGGTGGCCTCGATCACGAGCAGGTCGACGTCCGCCGCCAGCTCGAGTGCCCCGTCGCAACGACGCGTGTCCATGACGAAGGCCACGGCCAACCCTCGCCGTGGCTCGCTGACCTGCTCGAGGTGCACGGTGCGGCCGGCGAGCCGCAGCACCCCCTCGCGCAACAGGGCCGCACGGTCTGGACCGTGCACGCCCGCGGCCGCGGCGCGCTCCGGGTCGAGGCGGTGGCCCGGTGGCTGTTCGAAACGCCACCCGAGGGTGGGGATGGCGTGGGAGAGCGTCGCCGCCCACACGGCCAGCGGGGGCGTGTCGTCGACGGGTCCTGGCTCGCAGGGGCGGAGCCGGACCTCGGCGGCGTCCTGGTAGGCGCTGGCCCATCGCAACCGCTGCAGGTAGGGCTCGGCGGCGGTGGGGTAGTGGACGTCGATCGGATGCCCGACCTCGTCGAGCGCGGCCCGCTGCAGTACCCCGGGCAGGCCCAGGCAATGATCACCGTGGGCGTGCGTGATGCAGACCCGGTGCACCGCCGACATGGACAGACCAGCCGCTCCGAGCTGTCGCTGCGTGCCCTCGCCGGGGTCGAGCAGGATGCCGTGACCGTCGAACCGCAGCAGGGTTGCGTGATGGGCCCGCTTCCGGGTGGGGACCTGGCTGGCGGTCCCGAGGGTGATCACGTCGCGTCCCGACACGTCCGCTCCCCGTCGTGGCGCTGCCTGGGGGCCCGTCCGGGACGGTAGCCACGCCGCGTGGTCGGGGTGCGTTCCCGCCCACCCGTCGTGGCATCCGAGCCGCGCCGCAGCTCCCGACGACCCCGGAGGTGAGCGGCTACCGTCG
Source organism: Nitriliruptoraceae bacterium (assembly GCA_007118045.1). Taxonomy (GTDB): domain Bacteria; phylum Actinomycetota; class Nitriliruptoria; order Nitriliruptorales; family Nitriliruptoraceae; genus SKTG01. Next base: position 14,595 of record SKTG01000019.1, on the reverse strand, counting down.
CGTCCGCGGTCGAGGGCCGGCCGTCCACCGGTGCACGTGGCGTGGTGCACCAGCCCGCCGCGATCGTCCGGACGCTCCGCCGCTCCGCACGGACGCGCCGTGGGGGCGGGAGGCACAACCGTGAGCGAGCACGAGAAGTACACCGACGCGCTCCGTCGGTTCTCCGGCGACCTGCGCATGATGCAGCAGGTCTTCTCCTCGATGGAGAGCCGTGGCGTCGAGGTCCAGCCGGAGCACTGGCAGCTGTTGCTCGACGCGCACCTCGGGTCTCGCGACCTCGCCGGGGTGCAGCGCATCCTCGACCGGATGCAGGCCGCAGGGGTACCGCTGCCGGCGAACGTGCGGTGGGACGTGGCCATCGCGACCGGACGGGCGGGCCGCACCGACGCCGCGCTGACGCTGCTCGACGAGCTGCACAAGGAGGGCGCCCAGCCGGATCAGCGTCGCGCGCCGAGCGTGCTGGCGATCTACCTGTCGGCGCGGCGGTTCCCTGCGGCGCGGGCGGTGGTGCGCCAGATGGCCCAGCGGGGCGTGGCGGCGTCGGACGAGCAGTACCGGCTCCTGCTGCACGACTGTCTCGAGCGTCGGGCCATCAAGGACACCCGTGCCGTCATCGACCTGATGCTGGAGGTCGGCCGTCACCCCGACCCCGGCCAGGCGACGGAACTGATCGCGATGATCGCACGGGCGGGCCACACCGAACGTGCCCTCGAGCTGCTCGAGCGGCTCCGCGACGCCGGTCTACAGCTACCCGGCGACGTGCACACCGAGCTGCTGCTCGCGCACGCGAAGGCCGGCGACGCGGCCGCGGCGCAGAACGCCGTCGCGGCGATGCGCGAGGCCGGCTCGGAGCCCACCAGCTTCCACCTCAACGCCGTGCTGCAGGCACGCATCGCCGGCGAGGACGTGGACGGAGCGTGGGCCGACGCCGTTGGGCTCGCCGATGCCGGGCGCATCCCCTCGGGCGAGAACCTCGAGGGCCTGATCGACGTGTCGCTGTCCGCGGAGCGGCTGGCCGCCGCCAGCGGTGTGTTGGACTGGATGCTGATCCTCGGCGTGCCCGTCCCGCCGCAGAAGGCCGCCGACGTGCTGGGTCGCCACCTGAAGGCCGGCGAGCTCGACGTCGCGCTGCCGCTGTTCGAACAGCTCAGCGCGCAGGGCGTCCCGGCTGATCGCCGCACCTCGCGCGACCTGGTGGAGCGGCTGGTCCGGGCCAAGCGGCTCGACGAGGCGAGGTCGTTGCTCGAGCGACTGCGTGTCGGTGGCACCCTCACGCACGGCCGCCACTACGGCTCGCTGCTGCAGGGGCTGGTCGCCGCGAAACGCAGCGACGAGGCGATCGAGCTGCTGCGCCACATGCTCGCCAACGGCATCGCGCCCGCCGCGTCCGACGCGTCGAAGCTGGTGGGCGGCGCGGTGCGGACCGGCGCCCTGGACACCGCCAAGGACCTCACGGCGTCGCTGGCCGAGGCCGAGGTCGGCGTCGACGAGCCGACCTTCCGCGAGCTGATGTGGGCGTACGCCAAGAAGGGTCTCCACGGGCAGGCCAAGGAGGTCTTCGACCGGATGGTCGCCGTGGGCATCACCCCGGACGACCGGCACCAGAAGGCGCTCGAGTGGGCCTCCGGCGAGACGCGACGACGGCTGCCCGACGAACCTGCCGAGCCGAGCCACCACGGGGCACCGGCGGAGGAGGGTCTAGCTGCCGACCCGGGGACGGGACCGCCGCCGGCGGATACCGTCGCCGCGTCCACCGGCGGCACGCCACCGCCCGTCATGCCGAGCGAACGAGCCGTGCCGGAGCCCGCACCCGGTGGCGACACGGCACCGGTCGAGACGACGGCCCCCGAGGCGCCGCCTCCTCCGGGCGCGTCACCCCCGGACCCGGCGTCCTCGCCGCCGATGCCACCGATCTCGCCCCCGCCGCCGCCGGGTCAGGGCGACGACCCCACGGACGCGACCCCGCCGCCGAAGCCGTCCGGGCAGGCCAACGAGGGCGACGAGGCCGGCGAGGGCGAGGAGCCGGACCCGGGGGGCTGACCTCGCAGGACGGTGGACCCAGCCGGTCCGCCCGAGGCCCCCGGCCGGGTCAGGAGCGCGCGGCGCTGAACAGCTGCGTGCGTGCCAACTCGGCGTAGAGCCCCCCCGCCGCGAGCAGCTCGGGATGCGAGCCGCGCTCGACGATGCGGCCCTCCTCGAGCACCACGATCACGTCCGCGTCGACGACGGTCGAGAGACGGTGGGCGATGACCAGGCTGGTGCGGCCCTGGAGGATCTCCGCGAGCGCGGCCTGGACGAGTCGTTCCGACTCCGTGTCGAGATGGGCGGTCGCCTCGTCGAGCACCACCACGGCCGGGTCCTTCAGCAGGACCCGGGCGATGGACACGCGCTGCTTCTCGCCACCGGAGAGCCGGTAGCCACGCTCCCCGACGATCGTGTCGTAGCCGTCGGGCAGCCGCGCGATCGTGTCGTGGATGCGGGCCGCCCGGGCCACGGCGACCAGGTCCTCATCGGTCGCATCCGGTCGTGCGTAGCGCAGGTTCGCGGCGATCGAATCGTGGAACAGGTGCGGGTCCTGGCTGACGATGCCGATCGAGTCGGCCACGGAATCGAGGGTGAGGTCCCGGACATCGTGCCCGTCGAGCAGCACCCGGCCCTCGGTGACGTCGTGCAGACGAGGCACCAACGTCGACAACGTCGACTTGCCCGCCCCCGACGGCCCCACGAGCGCGACCATCGTCCCCGGTGGGACGTCGAGGTCGATGTCGCGCAGGATCCAGTCCGAGGCCTCGTCGTCGTGCTCGGCTCGCGGGCCCTCCAGCGACTCCAGGCTGGAGCCGCTGGTGGCCGGGAACCGGAACCAGACGTGGTCGAAGGTGACGTGTCCGCGCGGGGCGCGCAGTTCGAGGGCGTCATCGCGCTCGGCGATCGTGCGGGGGAGGTCGAGCACCTCGAAGACCCGCTCGAAGCTGACCAGGGCCGTCATCAGGTCGACACGGGCGTTGGAGAGCTGGGCCAGGGGGCCGTACAGCTGTGTGACGTAGAGGCCGAGCGCGACGACCACGCCGACCTCGATGCCGCCGTCGATCACCACGAGGCCGCCGACGAGGTAGACCAGGGCGGTGGCGAGCGAGCCGACGAAGCCGAGCGCCGCGAACAGCGAGCGGCCCGTCAGCGCCTGCTTCACCCCGATCTGGGCGACGCGGTCGGCCTTGTCGTGGAAGGTCTCGACCTCACGATCGACGCGACCGAAGAGCTTGACCAGCAGGGCGCCGGCCACGTGGAACCGCTCGGTCATGACCGTGTTCATCTCCGCGTTCAGCCCCATGCCCTCGCGTGAGAGCGCCTGGAGCCGTCGTCCGACGATCCGGGCCGGGATGACGAACAGCGGCAGCAACGCGATCGCGACCAGCGTCACCCGCCACTCCAGCGCGAACATGACCACGAGCGTCACCGTGACGCCGATGAGGTTGTCCACGATGCCACCGAGGGTCCCGGTCAGCGCCTGCTGGGCCCCGATCACGTCGTTGTTGAGCCGGGTGATGAGGGAGCCGGTCTGGGTGCGCGTGAAGAACGAGATCGGCATGCCGTGCACGTGCCGGTACAGCATGGTGCGGAGGTCGAGGATCAGTTCCTCACCGATCGACGACGAGAGCCAGCGCTCGATCATCGACACGGCCGCGACCGCCAGCCCGATCGTGAGCAGGCCCACGAACAGCAGCACCAGTTCGCCGACGTCCTCGTTGGGGATCGTCACGTCGATGATGCGGGCGATCACCAGGGGCGGCACGGCGGACACCCCGGCGGCGACCATGATCAGTGCGAGGAAGGCCGCCAACCGCTTGCGGTAGGGCTTGGTCAGGCCCCACGCACGCGCGGCGACCGATCGGTCCAGCCCGCGTGCCTTGAGCTCGCGAACGTCGCCCATGGGGCGCATCGGCATGCCGCCGTGTCCGCGCAACGCGTCCCTCGCTCGTTCGTGGCCGACGGCGTCCGCCGGCGACCCGGTGTCCGGCCGACCTGGAGTCCTCCCGCCGCGAAGGGCGGGACGGTCGCGGGCCGGCCCCTCGCGCAACGCGCACGCCGGCGCGACCGCTTCCCGGCCTGCGCCGCAGCGGCGCACATCCCCGACGGCGGAGCCCGGTGGACCGGCCGAGTGGGCCTTCGGCTCCGCACGGTCGGTCGGATCGTCCGGCGGACGGCGTCCAGCATCCGTGCCGACGACCCGGCGACCCACGGTAGCGGGCCGCCGGGACCGGACCGACGGTCGGCGCGGGAGCGGCTCGGGCCGCCGTTCTAGGCCGAGGGCTTCCTGGCCTGGATCACGTAGCCGTAGGTCCCGAACGCGCGTGCCTTGTCCTCACCCGTTGCCCCGGCGAAGGTGTCCACGGGGGACCCGAACTCGACGTCGACGAACCCAGCACCCTCGATCACCGCCTGCCACCCTGCACACGGCAGGGCACCGGCGATTCAGGCGGTCCAGAGATCGACGTCCTGTTTGGCCTCGTCGGGGACCGCCGCCTCGACGCAGATGTCGCTGACCTGGAGGCGACCACCCGGCCGCAGTGCCCGGTGGATCTCCGTGTACGCCGCGGCCTTGTCCGGCACGAGGTTGAGCACCCCGTTCGAGATCACGAGATCGGCCCAGCCGTCGTCGACGGGGAGCTCCTCCGCGAGTCCTCGGCGGAACCCGACGTGCGGCATGCCGGTCGCGGCCGCCGCGGCTCGCGCCCGTTCCAGCATGGCCTCGTTGATGTCCACCCCGATCGCGGCTCCGTCGGTCCCGACGGCCCGCGCCGCGATCAGCGTGTCGGTACCGGCGCCGGATCCGACGTCGACGACGCGTGAGCCGACCTCGGGCAGGCCGGGCCCGAACACGTTCGCGACCCCCGCGAACGCGTCGATCGCGCTGGCGGGCAGGGCGTCGAGCAGATCGGCCGGGTACCCGAGATGGTCCATCGCGCGTCGCCCGGTGTGGAAGTGGTAGGAGCCGTCGGGGCGTTCCGCCACCTGCTGGTAGGTGCTCTCGATCTCGTTGCGCAACCGGTCGACGTCGACCGGCGTGTCCGCCGCCATGTTCTGCCTCCCTGTGCCTCGCGTCCCCGCGTGTCGCTGTCTGCCTCGTGCACCCGTCACCCCACCGTCCGGGTGCCGCCGCCGAGGATGCGCGTTCCGGCCGTCACCCGTCGAGCCAGCTGTGCGTATCGGCGACTCCACCGTGCACGGAGAGCACATCCGGTGGGTGCGGCGCCGTTGCAGGGCCGGCACGCCGGCGGGCCGGTGGGTGCGGCCCCGGGCCCGACGCCGAGGTCCGGGCCGGTCACAGGCCCTCGCTAGTCTCACGCCCGCCGCAGCCGACCAGCCCGTCACCGCCGACCCGTGAGGTCCTCGTGCCCGACGACGCATCGCCGCACGTCGTGCTCAGCGCCGACGAGCGCGAGCTGCTCGGGCGGTTCGTGAGCGACCCGGACGCCAGCATCTTCGCGCTCACCGGGCTGCCGGAGGTGGTCAAGGGCGCCATGTTCGCGCGCTACTCCCGCTACGGCGGCTCGCTGAAGCGGTTGTTCCTCGACGAGTTCGCTGCGGACCTCGACACGGAGGACCCCGCCGCGCGTGCGGAGCGGCTCTACGGCAAGGTCTTCAACGACTACGGCGACGATTCCGTGGCCCAGGTCGGTGGCGCCCATGTCGCGCTCGAGGACGTCTCCAACCTGGTCACCAAGCGGATCGAGTGGGGCCGGTTGGCCGCCTACCTCGAGCAGTCGACGCGCTACATCCCCTACGACGGGAAGCGGGACGGCCGTTACCGCTACCACCGGGACGGCGACATCATGGCCGGCCCGCACGCCGAGGTGTACGAGCGCGAGCTCGACGCCGTCTTCGACGTCTACGCGGCGCTGGTCCCCCAGGTGCTGCAGTGGGTGCGCCGCCGCTGGCCACGGGACGCGACGACCTCTGACGTCGTCTACCGCAACGCCACGTCGGCCAAGGCCCTGGACCTGCTGCGCGGGCTGCTGCCGGCCGCCACGCTCTCCAACGTCGGCATGTTCGCCTCCGGTCAGTCGTACGAGAACCTGCTGCTGCGGCTGCGCGCCGACCCGTTGGCCGAGGCCCGCGACGTCGGCGACCACCTGCTGGCCCAGCTGCGCACGGTGATCCCGTCGTTCCTCACACGGGTGGACCGGCCGGATCGGGGCGGTGCCTGGTCGGCCTACCTGGCCCGCACGCGCGACGAGACCCGCGCACTGGCCGCCGAGTTCGTCGGGACGCCGCCGGTCCAGGCGAGCGAGCTCGTCACGCTGACGGACTGGTCCCCGGCGGACCCCCTCGACGCGGAGGTGGCGCTGGTCACGGCCGCGCTGTACCCGCACGTCTCGATCCCGGAGAGCCAGCTGGAGGCCGAGGTCCGTGGCTGGCCGGCGGAGCGGCGGGCCCAGGTGCTGCGCGCCTACGTCGGCGATCGCACCAACCGTCGCCACAAGCCGGGACGCGGGTTCGAGCGGGTGACCTACCGATTCGACGTCCTCGGCGACTACGGGGGGTTCCGGGACCTGCAGCGCCACCGCATGCTCACGATCGAGTGGCAGGACCTGACCACCGCCCACGGCTACGAGACGCCCGTCGAGCTGGAGGAGGCCGGCGTCGCCGACCGGTGGCACGAAGCCCTCGAACGCTCGGAGGCCCTGTACGAGCAGCTGCGGCCGGACCACCCGGCGCAGGCCCAGTACGCCGTCTGCTTCGCCCACCGGGTGCGCTACACGATGCAGCTCAACGCTCGGGCCGCGATGCAGATGCTCGAGCTGCGCTCGACCCCGCAAGGTCACCCCCAGTACCGCCGGATCGTGCAGGAGATGCACCGCCTGATCGGCGAACGAGCCGGGCACCGCGCGGTCGCCGACGCGATGGTCCACGTCGATCACGGCGCTGGCGAGCTCGAGCGCCTGGAGTCCGAACGGTCGGCGGAGCGGCGTCGCGAGGCACGCTCCGCTGCCGGGGAGGGCTCGGCGTGAACGAACGGCTCCGCGCGGTGCTGCTCGGCCTCGGCCTGGGTGTCGCACCGCTGTTGCTCCTGGACCTGGCGCGGATCCTCGGCGAGGCGGTCGCCGCCGACGGGGGCGAGACCAGCGTGTGGTGGCCGGTCGCCTGCTACCTCGGGGTCGGCGCGGTCGCGGCGGTCGGTGTCGGCTCCGGGCTGCGCGACCGCACGATCCCGATCGTGGCGGCGGTGGTGCTGCTTGTGGTCGTGCTGCCGACCGTGCCCGCCGACCTCGCGGCCCGCCTCCCGGCCGTTCCGCTGCTCTCGGCGGCCGACGCCTCCCAGGCGGTCGTCTTCGCGGTCGCCGGCGCCTACGTCTACTCCGCCGTGCGCGGCGGTCGGGCCTGACCCGCGCCGGCCGGCGTCGGGCGTCTCACTCGACCTCGACGGTCACCGTGTCGACGACCGTCGGTGCCAGGGGTGTCCCGTCCCCGCGCAGGAACTCGACCCGGAGCTGCCAGGTGCCCGGCGCGAGCTCCAGCTCGAGGTCGACCCGGTCGCACGGACGTTCGAGCGTGCAGTCCTGCTCAGGGTCCACGGCGACGGCCTCGCGCGGGTTCGACGCATCGGTGTCCACCCGTTGTCGCGCGACGGAGAGGGCACCGGCGTGGGAGGGCTCGTCCAAGGGCAGGCGCTCCGTGGGGACGTCGCCGGGACCGATCGAGCCGTCCGCCACGGCGACCGTCAGCGCCACCGCTCCGGCGGTGATCTCCGCACCGTCTTCGGGGGCGAGGATCGCCACCTCCGTGTCCTCGGCGAGGGGGAGGAACTCCACCGGAGGATGGAGTTCGATGGTCAGCGGCTGGTACAGCACGAACGCGCTGATCGCGGCCAGGGGGATGGCACCCATCGGCAGCGGGGCGGGGATGCGGATGTCCAGTGGCGTGAACGCGGCCAACAGCAGGGTCAGCAGCGAGACGACGGCGAGCGGCAGCCCCCAACCGATGAAGTCCGAGAGCACCGCGTGGCCCATCACGCCGAGGCCGGCGACGATCGCGGTGCCGGCCAGCGGGACGACCAGGTCGTCGGGGCGGTCGACCCGCAGCCGGCCGGCGGCGGCCAGCAGGGTCAGGCTCGCGAGCACCACGCCCGCGACCACCACCATCGCCTGCCAGGTCGACCCCGGCCCCGCGTGCGCGAGGACCACCCCGGTCACGGCAGCGCGGCCGGATCGTCGTCGGTCGCCACGTCGAGACGGACCGCCGGGACCTCGAGCTCGCGCAGGCGCTCCACCACGGGCAGGTGGTCCGGGTGCACCCGGTAGGCGGCGAGGGCGTCGGCGTCCGCGAAGCCGGTCAGCAGGCCGGTGTAGGCCGGATCCTCGACGTCGCGTGCCACGCGCGACCAGGCGACCTCGTCGAGCCGGTCGAGCTCGGCCAGGGAGGCCTCGACCTCCTGGCGGACGGCGGCGTCGAGGTGCCGCATGTCGAACCGGACGATGTGCCAGATCACGGTGGCTCCGGGGTGCCGTCCCCATCCGGCCGCGCGGTGGGGGCTGACGGTTAGGATACGGGGGACCGTCGGTCGAGCGGTCGACGGCTGCGCAGCCGACGGGCCGTCGCTCGCCACCTCGGGAGCACCGAGACCCGCGCCGAACGTCCCGACCGAAGGACCATCGACCGATGATGTCCACCGACAGCACGGAGCACGAAGCACGCGCCGCGGCGGCACTGACCAGCCTGCCGGAGCCACCGGCCGAGATCGGACGGCTGGTCACCGCGATGGTCACCCCCTTCACCGCGACGGGTGAGGTCGACCTCGCCGGCGCGGAGAAGCTCGCCGACCACCTCGTGGAGAGCGGCAGCGACGGCGTGCTCGTCCACGGCACGACCGGCGAGGCGCCCACGTTGCGCGACGAGGAGCCCTGGGAGCTGTTGCGAGCCGTGCGGTCCGCTGTCGGCGATCGCGCCAAGGTGATGTGCGGGACGGGCTCGAACGACACCGCCCACGCCGTGGCCTCCACGATCAGGGCCGCCGAGGAGGGCGCCGACTCGGTCCTGGTCGTCACCCCGTACTACAACCGGCCGGATCAGCGGGGGCTCGTCGCCCACTTCGAGGCGGTGGCCGCCGCCACGGAGCTGCCCGTCGTGCTCTACGACATCCCGGGGCGTACGGGTCGGGAGATCGCGGTGCCCACCCTGGTGCAACTCGCGGGGACGGAGAACGTCGTCGGGGTCAAGGACGCGACCCACGATCTGGGCAAGGCGGCGGACGTCTCGTATGCCACGGCGGGAGCACCCGGTGGGTTCTCCCTGTGGTCCGGAGCGGACGAGGTGAACCTCCCCCTGCTGTCGGTGGGCGCGGTCGGTGCGATCTCGGTCGCCGCCCACCTCGTCGGGCCGGAGATCGCGGCGATGATCGCGGCGTTCCCGCAGGACCCGGCCCGTGCGCGCGAGCTGCAGCTGCGCTGCCAGTCGCTGCACCGCGCCTTGTTCCGGGAGCCCTCACCCGCTCCCCTGAAGGCCGCGTTGAAGGCGCGTGGGTTGCCGTCCGGACCCGTCCGGCCCCCGTTGGCGAACGCGTCCGAGGAGGTCGCGGACGGCGTGCTCGAGGCGTTGAGCGTCGTCGAGGCCGCTCGATGAGTGGGGTCGCCGGAGGTTCCGGCGGGCAGCCGCCCGTGGAGGTCGCCTTCCTCGGTGGTCTCGGCGAGATCGGTCGCAACATGGCCACGATCGAGATCGACGGGCGCCTCGCCATCATCGACGTGGGGGTGTTGTTCCCGGACGCGGAGCACCTCGGGGTCGACCTCATCCTGGCCGACTGGAGCTCGATCGCGGACCGACCGGACGACGTCGAGGCGGTCTTCCTCACGCACGGTCACCTCGACCACATCGGGGCGTTGCCGTACCTGCTGCGCGCGCTCGACCGGTCGCTGCCGGTCTACGGCACCCGCCTGACGATCGCGTTCTGCGAGGCCGTACTCGAGGAGTGGCCGGACCTCCCGCGCCCGCGCTTCGAGGAGATCGAGCCCGGGGAGCGGATACGCCAGGGGCCCTTCGACGTGGAGGCCGTGCAGGTCTCGCACTCGATCCCAGACGGGGTGGCGTTCGCGATCCGGACCCCGCACGGGCTCATCGTGCACACGGGTGACTTCAAGCTCGACCAGAGCCCGCTGGACGGCCGACCGACCGACCTTGCTCACTTCGCGCGGCTCGGTGACGAGCGGGTGGACCTGCTGCTCGCGGACTCCACCGGTGCGGAGTCGCCCGGCCACGTCGAGCCGGAACGCACGATCGGCACGACGATCCGTCAACACATCGCGGACGCCGACGGTCTGGTCGTGGTCGCGTCGTTCGCGTCGCACGTGCACCGCATCCAGCAGGTGCTCGACGCGGCGGCGGAGGTGGGCCGTCGCCCCGTGTTCGTCGGTCGTTCCATGATCCGCAACATGGCGATCGCGGAGGAGCTCGGCTACCTCGACTTCGACCCGGACACCGCCGTCGAGCCCAAGGACGTCGACCGCTACGACCGGTCGGACCTGATCGTGATCTCCACCGGATCGCAGGGCGAGCCGTTCAGCGCCCTGTCGCTGATGGGCGCCGGCGACCACCGCACGCTGGAGGTCGGCGAGGGCGACCTCGTGATCCTCGCGTCGAGCCTGATCCCCGGCAACGAGCAGGCCGTGTTCCGCTCGATCAACAACCTCTCACGCCGCGGTTGCACGGTGATCCACAAGGGGGTCGCCCACGTCCACGTGTCCGGTCACGCCAGCGCGGACGACCTCGTGCTGTTCCACAACATCGTCGAGGCGGAGCACGTCGTCCCGGTCCACGGCGAGCACCGGCACCTGCGCGCGCACGCCGACATCGCCAAGGCGACGGGCTGCCTGCCGGAGAAGGTCTTCATCTGCGAGGACGGCGACAGCCTGCTCCTCGAGGACGGCGAGGTGAGGCGCGGGGCCGGCGTCGCCACCAGTCACGTCTACATCGACGGCCTGCTCGACGACGTGGGCCCCGCGTTGCTGCGCGACCGTCAGCGCATCGGTGAGGACGGCATCTGCGTGGTGATGGTCACGGTCGACGAGCACGCGCGCGAGGTGGTCGGGGACACGGTCGTGATCCAGAAGGGGGTCGTCTTCCACGAGCAGGCGGCCGACATCCTCGAATCCGCCCGCAAGGCGGTGGACGCCGAGCTCGACACCCTCGGGCCCGGGAAGTTCGCCGACCGGACCGTGGTGCAGCGTCACGTCGTACAGGCGCTCGGACGTTTCTGGAAGCAGCAGACGGGCCGGCGGCCCTTCATCCTGCCGGTCGTCCAGGACGCCTGACGGGATCACCTCGATGCGGATCGACCCCACGGGCCGGATGGATACGCGGGGTGCCGGCCCGTGCCCGCCCCCTCGTGCCGCCGTCACCCGCGAGCGGCGGCGTCTCGCCTGTAGTTCCACCCGTGTATCCGGTCGGTAGCCTGTCGTGATCGGTCCGAGAGCGAGGAAGCACGTGGCGTCCACCACCGGCACCCGCAAGCTGACGAGGTCGTCGGCTGGGTCCTCGACGTCCACGACCCGGCGCGAGCGGGCGAACGGTGCGGGGACCTCCTCCCGGTCGCGCGGGAAGAAGGGCCGCTCCGGCGAGGACGGCCGCAAGGGTGGACGCGCCGGCGGGGCCGGGGGCCGCGGCGGGCGACGAGGCACCGGCTCGGGGTCGTCGGAGGGGCGGAGCCGGAGCGTGACCACCCGTGGCGGTGGTCGGCAGAAGGGTGGCGACGAGTGCGGAGGTGGTCTGGCCTCCCCCTTCCGCGAACACCTCGGTGCCCAGCGGCGCGACATCGGTGGACTCGCCCTGGTCGTGCTGGGCGTGGTCGTCGGGCTCGGGACCTACGCGGACGCGGCCGGGCCGGTGGGCGCGTTCCTGGAGGCGGTCACCCTCGGTCTGCTCGGTCTCGTCGGCTACCTCATCCCGGTGCTGCTGACCTGGTTCGGCCTGCTGGTGGTCGTCGGGCGACCGAGCCCGGAGATCGGCCGCATCGCCGTGGGCTCCGTCGTCCTGGTCTCCGGGGTGCTGGGTGGCCTTCACCTGCTCGCCGGGGCGCCGCAGCCGGCCGACGGGATCCGTGGGCTCTGGCGGGCCGGCGGACTGGTCGGCTGGGGGGTCGCGACGCCGCTCGAGTGGGCGCTGTCGGTCTGGGGAGCCGCAGCGGTGCTCACGGCACTGGTGCTGCTCGGGCTCCTGGTGATCACCAGCACCCCGATCAGCGAGCTCGTCACGCGGATCGGTGCCGCGATCCGGTCCGACGACGAGCTCGAGGAGGCCGGCGCGGCCACCCCGGACGGGTCGTCGACCGAGGACACCGCCCGCGAGGAGCGAGACGCCCGCGTGCGGGCCACCCTGGCGGGCAAGACCGGCTCCGAGACCGGATCGGAGCCCGCGCCGGCCGAGCCGGAGCCCGCCCCGCGCCCGTCGCAAGCGACGCTCGAGTCGGCGCGGCAGGACGAGACCCGGGAGACCCTCGCGACGCCGGCACCGCCGGTCGAACGCGCTCGGGTCCCGGCGGAGAGCTCCCGGAAGAAGGCCGCGAAGGTCCGCCCGGTCGAGGACTGGGACGACTACGTGCTGCCGTCGATGGACCTGCTCGCCTCGGGGCGCACGATGGAGCGGCAGTCCCGCCGCACGATCGATGCCCAGACCGCCGCGTTGCAGGAGACGTTCGACCAGTTCGGGGTGGACGCCAAGGTCGCCCGGTGGTCACGGGGTCCGACCGTCACGCGCTTCGAGATCGAGCTCGGACCGGGGGTGCAGGTCAAGAAGGTCGCCAACATGGGCGACGACATCGCCTACGCGCTGGCTGCGCCGGACGTCCGCATCGTGGCGCCGATCCCCGGCAAGTCGGCGATCGGTGTCGAGGTCCCCAACCGCGAACGCGACCTGATCACGCTCGGTGACATCCTGCGCTCGGACGAGGCCCGCGCTGACCGGCATCCACTGACGGTCGCGATGGGCGTCGACATCGCCGGCAACCCCGAGGTGGTCAACCTCGCCACCATGCCCCACCTGCTCGTATCCGGCGCGACCGGGTCGGGCAAGTCGGTGACGCTGAACGGGATGATCCACTCGATCGTCATGCGGGCACGCCCGGACCAGGTCCGCATGATCCTGATCGACCCGAAGCGGGTGGAGCTCAACGCCTACGCCGGCGCGCCCCACCTGCTCTCGCCGGTCGTCACCGATCCGCGCCGCGCGGCGGACGCCGTCCAGTGGTGCGTCAAGGAGATGGAGCAGCGTTACGAGCTGCTCGCGCACCTCGGCTTCCGCAACATCGACAGCTACAACGACGCGGTGGCCGCTGGTGAGGTGCAGCCTCGCCTCGGGCCGGAGGGCGAGCCGATCGAGGCTCGACCGCTGCCCTACATCCTGCTGGTCATCGACGAGCTCGCCGACCTCATGCTCGTCGCTCCGCGCGACGTCGAGGACGCCATCTGTCGCATCGCGCAGATGGCTCGCGCGGTCGGCATCCACATGATCATCGCGACGCAGCGGCCATCTGTCGACGTCATCACCGGGCTGATCAAGGCCAACATCCCGTCCCGCCTGGCACTCCAGGTGGCGTCGCAGACCGACTCCCGCACGATCATCGACATGAACGGGGCGGAGAAGCTGGTCGGCAAGGGCGACATGCTGTTCCTCCCCGCCAGCCAGGGCAAGCCCTCGCGGCTCCAGGGTTGCTGGGTCACCGAACGGGAGATCAGCACCGCGGTGTCGTTCTGTCGGGCGCAGCGGGAGCCGGAGTTCGAGGAGACGGTCGTCAAGGAGGGCGCCGACGCGGAGCAGGTCGACGCGGTCCGGTCCGGCGATGACACCTCGGACCAGGCGCTGCTGCGGCGTGCCGCCGAACAGGTCGTGGTCAGCGGTCTGGGGTCCACCTCGATGCTGCAACGCAAGCTGCGCATCGGTTTCGCCCGTGCCGGGCGCCTGATGGACGAGCTCGAGGAGCTCGGGGTGGTCGGACCCAACGAAGGGTCGAAGGCGCGCGAGGTGCTGTGGAGCCCGGAGCAGCTCGACGAGGCCAGCTCGACCGGCGCCATCTGAGCGTACGGCCGTCGAGGCGCACGGGCCGTCAGGGCGCACGGGCCGTCGAGGCATGCGGCCGAGGTGGCTCAGCGCCAGCGGAACTCGCCGCTGGCCTGCGAGTGCTCGCCCTTCATCTGCTTGCGGCCGTTCATCAGGGCGACCCCACCACCGACGAACAGCGAGACCAACAGCAGCAGACCCAGACGGTCCCGCGGCGTGTCCGCCATGGCGCGACGGTGGTCCTCGTCCGCTTCGTCCTCCTCGCCCACGGGTTCCTCGGTCTGGTCGACCGGCTCCCCCTCCTCCTCCGCCGCGACGGCAGGGCCGACGGACAGCGCGACCACGAGCAGCGTGGCGCTGACGAGCAGGACGAAGGCGCGTGGAACGTTCATGCACGGCAGCCTAGCCGCCGACGCTGCGTGGTCCAGAACCCGCGCCACGGCGGCTTCCGGACGGGTGCGGGTAACGCTCGGCGGATGTCGCTCGGGAGCGGGTCGCCGAAGGTCGGCGCTCGGCGGCGCTCGGCGGCGCTCGGCGGTGCTCGGCGGCGAT
>SKTG01000499.1 GCA_007118045.1 Nitriliruptoraceae bacterium | reverse complement strand
TCGGAGGGTTCACACGTCTCGATCGGGCCGTGGGGACGCCGAGGCTGCCGCGGTGGGCGGCGAGATCGCGTCGTCGCCGTCGGTGGTCGCCTCGAGGACCTTACCGTCGTCGCTTCCCGGCGTGGTCGCCACGCTGACGGTAGGCCGCCGTGCCGCCCCGTTGACGGGCCGCGGCGCCACGGTGGCGGCCGCGTCGCGTCCCGGGATGCCGACCGGCCCGGGCGATGCCGGCACCGGAACGGCCAGTCCCATCTCGGCGAGGTCCTCGGAGACGTCCTCCGCCGCGCGCCGGCACCGTTCGCCGAGGTCCTCGACCTGCGGGCCGACACGGAAGATCGGCCCGGCCAGGCTGACCGCGGCGACGACCCTCCCGGTGCGGTCGAACACGGGCGCGCCGATACAGCACACGTTCTGCTCGTTCTCCTCCTCGTCCGTCGCGAACCCTCGCGCGGCGATGCCATCCAGCTCCCGCAGGAGCACGGCCGGATCGGTGATGGACGCGGGTGTGCGCGGGGCCAGGTCGAGATGACCCACGACAGCGCGTGCGGCCTCACGGTCCATCGCCGCCAGCATGGCCTTGCCGAGCGAGGTGGTGTGGATCGGCATGCTGCGCGCGACGGTCGACACCAGCCGGATGGAACGCTCCGCCTCGAGCTTGTCGACGTAGACGACATGGTCCCCGTCGAACTGCCCGAGGTGGACCGACTCGCCGCAGTCGTCACGGAGACGGGTGAGGTGGGGGCGGGCGATGCGCAACAGGTCGGAGTGCTCGAGCAGGCTGCGGGAGAGCCGCAGGACCCGGTTGGTGAGCCGGTAGCGCCCGCCGGCGGGCTCGCGATCGACGTACCCGGCGTGCTCGAAGGTCGCGAGCAACCGTGACACGGTCGCCTTGTCGAGGTCGACGCTCGCGGCCAGCTTCGCCGGCCCGAGCGGTTCGCCGGCTTCGCCGAGCGCCTCCAGCAACGCGATGCCGCGGAGCACGGACCGGTTGAGCTTCAAGCTGCTGGCCCTCCCGCCGGCCGGTGCCGGGCCTCGCTGGTGCGCTCCGGGTCGCCACCCGCTCGCGACGCGGCCGTCGCCCGGCTGCCCTCTCCCCCGCCAGGCATCACCAGGTGAACCGTCGTTTCATTCCTGTGACGCCCAGATGTACCGTCCGTGGCGGACATGTCAAGACGAGCCGGCGAACCCACCCCCGGGTCGCGGTTCCCCGAGCGACGGACGGAGCGCGCATGGCCGGTGCCGCGTCCACCGACGGGTCCACCGACGGGTCCGCCACGAGACCCGCGACCCGGCCGGCGACCCCGGGGATCCTCCACCTGGGCCTCGGCAACTTCCACCGCGCTCATCAGGCGCTCTACACCGCCGCGGCGCTCGACGCCGAGCCGGGCCCGTGGGGCATCGTCGGAGCGGCCAACGCCTCGCGTCGGGTGGTCGACGCCCTGCGCGCCCAGGACGGCCGCTACACGGTGCTGACCCTCGACCGCGACGGGGTCCGCGCCGAGGTCGTCGCCGTGCACACCGATCTCCTGGTCGCCGACGACCGGCCCCAGGAGCTGCTCGAGCACCTCGCCGACCCCCGGATCCGGGTCGTCACGCTCACGGTGACGGAGAACGGCTACGGGTACTCCCCGCGGACCGGCGACCTCGACGTCGACGACGAGCGGGTGCGTGCCGACCTCGCCGGGAACGTGCCGTCGACCACGATCGGTCGGCTCGCCCGCGGCCTGCAGCGTCGGTTCCGACGCGACGGCGAGCCGCTTTCGGTGGTCAGCTGCGACAACCTGCAGCACAACGGGGAGCGGACCCGGGCGCTGGTCCGACGTTTCCTCGAGCTCGCCGACGAGCCCGACGGGAGCGAGCTGCTGGCCTGGCTCGACGCCCGGGTCACCTTCCCCTCGACGATGGTCGACCGCATCGTCCCCGCCACCGAGGACGCCCACCGGGACCAGGCGCTGGCCGCCACCGGCATGCACGACCGCGTCCCCGTACCCGCCGAGCCGTTCAGCATGTGGGTGCTCGAGGACGCCTTCGCCGGCGGACGCCCCGCCTGGGAGGCCGGCGGCGCCATCCTGACCGACGACGTCACCGCCTACGAGCTGCTGAAGCTGCGGGTCCTCAACGCCTCCAACTCCATGCTGGCCTACCTGGGCCTGCTGTCCGGCGAGCGCTACATCGCCGACGCCCTGGCGCTCCCGGGGGTGGCACCGGTGGTCGACCACCTGGTGCGGGCGGAGATGCTGCCGACCCTACAGGTCCCGCCGACCATCGACATCGAGACATACCTCGGGGACCTGTTCGACCGTTTCGGCAACCGGGCCGTGGCCCACCGGACGGCGCAGGTCGGCTCCGACGGTTCCCTCAAGCTGCCCGTCCGCGTCTCCGAGCCGGTCCTGCATCACGTAGGCGCGGGCCAGCCGCCGTCCGCCATCGCGCTGCTGGTCGCGGCCTTCCTGCGGTGTCTGACCGAGCCGGAGTCCGCCTACCCGGCTGAGGTGACCGGTACCCCGGCGGACCCGCGAGCGGAGGCGTTGGCGGCGCTGGGCCGCCACCATCGAGGGTCGGCGGCGCTGGTCCGCGCGGTGTTCGACACCACCGACATCTTCCCCGTCGCGGTGTGCGAGGCCACCCCGTTCGTCGACCGGGTGACGGAACTCCACGACGCCCTCCGCCGGGGCGGACCGGCCGCCGCGATCGCCGAGGTCCTGCGCTGAGCGGTGGCGGGAGGGGACGGACCACCCGACTGGCTGCGGCGGCCATCGGCGCGACGGTCGCCTCGGTCGCACCCCTGTTCCTGCTCGGCGGGTTGGCCGTCCAGGTCGGTGCCGAGCTCGGTTTCGGCGCGGACGGGCTCGGCGTCGCCATCGCGGTGCTGTTCGGAGCCTCCGCGCTCAGCAGCCCGATCGTCTTCCGCATCATCGAGCGCATCGGCGCGTACGCGGGCGTGATCGTCACCAGCGTCGCGGCCGGAGCGTCGATGCTGTCCATGGCGCTACTGGTGCGCAGCTACACGGGGCTGCTGGTGACCATGGTGCTCGGGGGCGTCGCCAACGGTTTCGGCCAACCAGCGGCCAACGGTCTGCTCGCCCGTGGCCTGCGACCCGGTCGCCAGGGGCTGGCGTTCGGCTCGAAGCAG
Organism: Nitriliruptoraceae bacterium; assembly: GCA_007118045.1. Classification (GTDB taxonomy): domain Bacteria; phylum Actinomycetota; class Nitriliruptoria; order Nitriliruptorales; family Nitriliruptoraceae; genus SKTG01. Next base: position 8,433 of record SKTG01000499.1, on the reverse strand, counting down.
GCGGCGGTCCCGCTGACCTCGCTGGTGGCTGGTGCCACCGTGCCGCTGGTGGCCCTGACCGTCGGGTGGCGGTGGGCCTACGCGGGCGTGGCGGTGCTCGTCCTGCTCGTCCCGTTCCTGGTCCCCCGCCAGGACGGCAGCGCGCGACCCCAGCGTGACGGCGTCCGCCCGAACCTCTCCGCACCGCTGTGGCTGCTGACCGCCGCCTCGGCCCTCGGCGCGGCCGCCACCATGACCCTCGCCTCCTTCACGGTCGACAGCCTGGTCTCGGGCGGCGTGTCCGAGTCGTCGGCGGGCATCCTGCTGGTCTACGGCAGCGCGGTCTCGATCACGACCCGGCTGCTGTTCGGCTGGGCGGCGGACCGGTGGGGCTTCGAGCCGGCACTGCCGATGATCGCCGCGATGGTCTCGGGCGCCGGCGGCGTCGCCTTGCTGGGGATCGCTGAGCCGACCTGGCCGCTCGTGACCGTCGTGGCGATCGCGTTCGGGGCCGGCTGGGGCTGGAACGGGCTGATGGACCTGACGGTGGTCGGGCTCCACCGGGCCTCGCCGGCCGCGGCCAGCAGCATGATGATGGCCGGCTCGTTCGTCGGAGCGACCGTCGGGCAACTGGGCTTCGGGCTCGTCGCGGCCAACGTGGCGTACCGGGTGGCGTGGCTCGGGGCCGCGACGGTCCTGTTGGCCGGCGCCGGGTGCGCCGTGCTGGCGCGTCGGTTGGCCGAGCGAGCCTGAACGGATCCGACACCAGCGCCCTCCACGCAGCGCCACGGCTCCGCACGAGCTGCCCGGACGAGGTACCCGGACGGACGTCCCCCACGACCCGGGCGCCCGTGCGTACGCTGCGCGGGTGCGCGGACGGTGCGCCCGCACGCCAGAGGGACGACCGGCGGAGGCCGGGTCGGTCCCGCCGGTCGGCGTCGCGCCGGTCGTCGCCGCGCCAGTCGTCGCCGCACCAGTCGTCGCCGCGTTACGAGGAGGACCACCATGACCATCGGCGGAAGCATCGGCCTGATCGTGCTGGGTGCCATCCTGGCGTTCGCGGTCAACGTCGACCTGACCGGCATCGAGATCCAGACCATCGGCTACATCCTGATGATCGGTGGGGTCGTCGGCCTCATCGTCGGCCTGTCCATGCGGCAGCGTCGGGTGGGTGGCCGCCGCCCCGTCGACGACGACCCGGACGCGTTCTGACCCACGATCAGCGGCGGCGGCTCGTCAGCGAGTCGCCGCCCCTCGTCCTGTCCTCGTCCGAGCCGGGGTCCTCGTCGGCCTCGGAACGGACCGCGATGTGCTCGTCGGCGCCCTCGGTCGGGTCGGGCTCCCAGCCCTCGACCCCGAGCCGCTTGCGCGCCCGCTTGACGCCCTGCGAGATCGTCCGCCACATGTGGTCGTAGCCGAGCCGGTCGACGATCCCGGTGCGGTGCAGCACCCGGCGAACCTGCCGCAGGACGCGCACGAGCGACAGATCGATCCCCCGCTCCTCGAGCCGGTCGATCAGCTCCATCAGCGCGTCGGCGCTGGTCGTGTCGAGCTGATCGGTCGCCTCGAGGTCGAGGATGACGATCCGGGTGTCGGGGGCGGCGTCGACGTGCTCGACGATGCGGTCCACGACCGGCGCGGCGTTGACCCAGAAGAGCGGCGCGTTGAGCCTGAGGATGAGGATGCCCTCGATCGTGCGCCGTTCCGGATGACCCGACACCGAGCCCCAGGCCGCCTTCTCGCCCTCGATGCGGCCCATCTCCTCCACCTCGACCCGGCCGGCCCGGTAGATGAGCCCGAGGACGGACAGACCGATGGCGATCAGCAGGCCGTTGAGCGTGCCGAACACGAGGACGCCGAGCAGCGCACCGACCGCCGCGACGAAGTCGTTGCGTCGGACCCGCTGGAAACGCCGCAGGGCCCGCAGGTCCATCAACCCCCACACGGCGTGGATCACGATCGCCGCGAGGACCGTCCGTGCCAGATCACCCAGCGCTGGAGCGAACAGGAGCAGGACGCCGCCGGCGATCAGGGCGGTCGCCAGGCCCGTGACCTGGCTGCTCGCACCCGTGCGGACCGCCGCTGCGGTCTTCGACAGGCTGCCGGCCACGCCGAGACCACCGGAGAGCCCCGAGAACACGTTCGACATGCCCGTCGCCACGAACTCCTGGTCCGCGTCGATGCGGTAGCCGCCCACGTTCGCGTACATCCGCGCGGCGCTCAGCGTCTCCGCGAGGCCGACCAGCGCCAGCGCTCCCGCGCCGAACAGCAGGCCCGGCAGGTCCGCGGCGGCTATCTCCGGCACACCGGGAGCCTGCAGCCCACGCGGAACCTCGCCGATCACCTCGACGCCGGCCTCTTGCAGGTCCACCCCCGCCGAGACGAGGAGCGCCACGACCACGAGCACGAGTCCCCACGGCACCCGGGGCAGCAGTCGTCCGCCGAGGAACAGCACGAGGACGGCACCGAGGCCGATCGCCGCGGTGGGCGGGTGCAGCTCGGTCAGCCCCGTGACCACCTCGAACGCCTGCCGCGGGTTGCCACCCTCGGGCACGGGCAACCCCAGCAACCTGGGCGTTTCGGTGATGATGATCACCAGCGACAGCCCGAAGACGAAACCCGTCACGATCGGTTTGGACAGGAACTCCGCCACCCAACCGAGACGCAGGATGCCGGCCAGCAGCAGCACCAGCCCCGACAGCAGCGCGAGCACGATCGTGAACGCCACGGCACGGTCGGGGTCCCCGCCGGCCTGCGCCGCGACGATCGATCCGGAGACCACCGAGACGGTCGAGACGGGTCCCACGACCAGGTGGGGCGACGAGCCGAGGACCGCGTAGGCGAGGAGCGCTCCCGGGATCGCGTACAGGCCGACCTGGACCGGGACGCCCGCGATGGCCGCGTAGCCCAGCGCCTGGGGGATCACGAGCGCGGTGACGACCGCCGCGGCGAGCAGGTCGCCGCGGAGGCGTGAGCGGTCGTAGGCCGGCAGCCATCGGAGGATCGGGGCACCTGGCCACCTGATGAGCCCGCCCACGGCACCACCCCCTCGACGACCCCTTCCGGTCACGCTAGCGGCGGCGCCACCCGGTGGAGTGGGACGCGGACGAGGTCCACGGAAAGACGGGCGTTGCCTACCCGAACTCGTACAGCTCGCACGCGACCGCGGCGTCACGGCCCACACGGGCCCCGGTGCCCTCGAGTATCCAACGGAGGAACTCCGGATCGGCCATCGGGTGGTCACCCAGACCCTCGAGGTAGGTGGAGTGCTCGGCCAACGAGGCCACCGCCCGGTCGACGTAGCCACTGACGTCGAGCGCGTGCCGCGACCGGGGCGAACCGGCGACGATGACCCGCCGCGTCGAGTGCGGCTCCCCGCCCACGCCGGCGAAGATCCATCGGTTGCCGGCGTCGGCGGCCGCATCGAGCAGCGCCGCACCCAACGCCCGGTGGTCGGCCGAGTTCAGGGCCCCCGGCTGCCCCCAGTCCTCCCGATGGTTGATCGTCACCACCGTGTCCGGCCGGTGACGCCGGATCGCGGCCGCCAGGTCCCGCCGCAGCGGCGGGCCGTACACCAGCAGACCGTCGGGGTGGTCGAGGAACTCCACGACGTCGACGCCCACCACGGCCGCGCTGCGTTGCTGTTCTGCCACCCGCAGGGGCCCGCTGCGCTCCGGGGGCACCCCGTCGATGCCCGCCTCGCCGCGGGTGGCGAGCAGGTAGACCACCTCGTTGCCGGCATCGGTCCATCGGGCGACGGCGGCGGCCGCCCCGTACTCCAGATCGTCGGGGTGCGCGACGATCGCCAGCACCCTCCCGACATCGCCGTCGAACAGCTCGAGCGCGTGATCGGCCACCTGCTCGCCTCCTCGTCGCGTCGCGACCGTGCGCCCCGACGTGAGTTCGCCGGCGGCCGGTCGCGCTCCGGACGCAACGACGATAGACCCTTGCACCGGCCCGCCGCGCCGCGCAGGATGTGCGGTTCACGGGTCGGCCAGCACCGGACGACCCACCACGCGGATCCGGGCGGCGGCCCCGAGCGGCCGGCACGACCACCCGCGCGAGAGGGAGCGGCGATGACCGACGGCGACACGCAGGACCCACCGACGCTGAACGAAGCCACGGAACGGGCCTACCGCGCCAGGCGCGAGGCCCTCCATGCGGCGGTGTCCGATCTCGACCAGCGGCTCAACGAGCTGGAGGCCCGTGCCGACCCGCCCGCGGACGAGCTCGAGGCCGCGTTGGAGCAGCTGCTCGGCACGCTCGAACGCCACATCGCCGAGTCCGAGGATCGGGACGGCCTCCTCGCCCAGGTGGTCGACGAAGCGCCCTGGTTCGGGCCGCGCGCGGAGCGACTGCGTGCGGAACATGCGGAGCTGCTCGAGGCCACCAACGAGCTGCTCGGCCGAGCCGGCGACGCCAGGGAGGACGTCCCGGCCCTGATCGAGGAGACCCGACGCCTCGGCGCCCGGGTCGACGCTCATCGACACGCCGGGACCACTCTGCTGCTGGACGCGTACAGCCTCGACGTCTCCGCGGGCGACTGAGCACCGCGGCGGAGCCGCCCGCGCCACGCGGGGTGCGAGCGGGCGTCGCCGCTGGCGAACGTCCGCCCCCGCCGGCGTCGGTGTGCCAGCGGGCCTCGCCTCGGACCGACGTCCACGCACCTCGCCCGGGCCGCCCCACGGACGAGGAACGGCCCCGGCGAACGGTTCACCCGATCAGGCCCTGCTCCCGCAGCCAGTCCTCGGCCACGAGGTCCGGGTCCTCGTTGTCGATCTCCGTGCGCTGGTTCAGCTCCACGAGCTCGTCGAGCGTCAAGGCCGCCGAGATGGCGTCGAGGGTCTCCTCGACCTCGTCGGTCAGCACGTCCTCGCGGATCACCGGCACGATGTTCTCGGCGGGGATGAGATCGCCGTCGTCCTCGAGTACGACCCAGTCGTTCTCGGCGATCACCCCCATGCTGGTGAACAGCCGCGCGACGTCGAGGTCGCCGGACTCGAGCGCCTCGATCGTCAGGGGACCACCCGGGTCGAGGTCGACCCACTCCGCGAACTCGATGCCGTACACGCGCTCGTACCCCGGCAGACCGTCGTCACGGTCGCGGGTCTCCGGCGCGCCGCCGGCCACGAGCTCGTCGGCGATCGGCTCCAGGTCCGAGGTCACCGACAGGTCGTACTCCTCGGCGGTCTCCGGACGCACGACGAGCGCGTTGCTGTTCTCCGCCTCGGACGGCTCGAGCACCGCGACGTCGTCGGCGACCTCGTCCCGCAGGGCCTCCAGCAGCTCGTCGACCTCCGTGGCCTCGACGGGCTCCTCCTGCAGGAAGTTCAGGAGGGACCCGACGTACTCGGGCAGCAGGTCGATCTCGCCCTGCTCGAGCGCCGGGTAGTAGACCTCCCGCGCCCCGATGTTGGTCTGGGTCTCCACCTCGACGCCCGCGTCCTCGAGCGCGAGGGCGTACATCTCGGCCAGCATGATCGACTCCGGGAAGTTGGCCGAGCCGACCGTCACCACACCGGGATCGCCCTCCTCGACCCCCTCCTCCTCGTCGGCCGCGTCCTCGTCCTCCGGGGCGTCCTCCTCGGCATCGTCCTCCTCAGCGCCGTCGTCGGCCAACGGGTCGTCGCCGTCGGCCAGCGGATCCTCGTCCCCGCAGGCAGCGGCGATCACGGCCAGCAGCAGCAGGAGCGAGGCGAGCCGGATGGATCGGTTGCGTGTGGTTGACATGGTTCCTCGTTGACGGTGACGGGACGTGAGATGGAGTCGTGCTGACGACCGCTGGCGCGCGCCGGCGGTCACGAGCTGGTTGACGCGGCGGGACGGAGCTGGGAGCGCGCCTTCGCGACGATCTCCGCGCTCTCGCCCGCGACGCCGTCGGAGACGACGAGGCGCTGGAGGAACGCCAACACCCCTTCGACGAGCAGCGCCAGGACGGCGACGAGCACGGCGCCACCCACCATCTGCGGGTAGTCCTGGACGGCGAAACCGTTGATGATGTAGCGACCGAAGCCGCCGAGACCGACCACGGCCGCCAGCGTCGCCGTCGCCACGACCTGGATCGCCGAGGTCCGCACGCCGGCCATGATCAACGGCATGGCGACCGGTACCTCGACGTGCCAGAGGACCTGGCCGCCACGCATGCCCATGCCCTCGGCCGAATCGCGCACCTCCGGATCCACGTCGCGGACGCCGGTGTAGGTGTTGGTGAGCATGGGTGGGACCGCGAACGCCACCAGGGCGACGAGCACCGGGGCGAAGCCGAGCCCGAAGTAGACGAACATCAGCACGATGATGCCGAACGAGGGTACGGCCCGCCCGACGTTGGCCACGTTGACCGCGACGGTGCCGCCTCGATCGGTGTGACCGACCCACAGCCCGACGGGCACGGCGATGATCAGGGCGATCGCGAACGAGGCGGCCGAGTACCACAGGTGCTCGACGGCGCGAGCCGGCACGCCGTTGGCCCCCTCCCAGTTCCCCGGGTCGGCGAACCACGCGATGATCTCCGTGAGGATGCCCATCAGGCTTCCTTCGTCGTCCACGGCGTGAGCGCCCGCTGGATCGCCAACAGCAACAGATCGGCGGCCACGGCCAACGCGACCGAGAGAGCCAGTGCCACCAGCAGGGGGGTCGGGAACCGACGGGAGTAGCCGTCGAGGAAGAGCTGGCCGAGCCCACCCTGCCCCACCAGCGCGCTGATGGTCACCAGACCGACCGTGGTCACGGTCGCGATCCGCAGGCCGGCGAAGATCACCGGCAGCGCCAACGGCAGCTCGACGCGCACGATCTGACGCGGCCGGCGGAAGCCCATCGCCTCCGCCGCGTCCCGGACCTCTGGTGGGACGCCCCTGAAGCCCTCGACGATGTTCCGGACCAGGATCAGCAGCGTGTAGATCGTCAGCGGGATCACCGCGGTCCAGATCGACAGGCCGGTGAAGCCGAGCAGGATGACGAACAGCGCGAGCGACGGGATCGTGAACAGCACGCCCGTGACCGACAGGAGCGGGCTGTACAGGCGGGGCCACCGAACGGCGGCGAGGCTCAGCGCGAACGCGATGACGAACCCGAACAGCAGCGGTAGGGCGGTGAGCAGCAGGTGCTCGACGAACTGCTCACCGATGTAGCCGGAGTTGCGTCCGATCCAGGCCCAGTCGATCCCCGCCTGCCCGCCGGTCTGCGCCACGACCGGGTTCACAGCAGCAACTCCTTGCTGAGGATCTCGTGGGTGACGATGCCTTCGTAGGTCCCCTCCGGGCCGAGGCGGATCGCGACACCCACGTGGGAGGAGACCATGGCGTTCAAGGCGGCCCTCAGGGAGTTCTCGGCGTGCACGTACAGGCGGGGCTGCTGCAGCTCCAGGTCGGCCAGGCGGCTGGCGGTACCGAGATCGGCCACGCTCGCCCAGCCCTGCAGGCGCCGGTCACCATCGACGACGATCACGTAGTCGGCGTCCTCGCGCTCGGCGACGCGTGCGGCCTCGGCGGCCGACGCGCTGTCCTCGACCATCGGTCCACGTTCGGCCGTGACCTCCGAGACCTTGCGTAGGGAGAGCCGTTTCAGCCCGCGCTCCTCGCCGAGGAAGTCGGCGACGAAATCGTTGGCGGGCTTGGCCAGCAGCTCCCCGGGCGTCGCGAACTGCTCCAGCACGCCCCCGACGTTGAGCACGGCGATGCGGTCACCCATCGTGATCGCCTCGTCGACGTCGTGGGTGACGAAGACGATCGTCTTGCGCACCTCGGCCTGCAGCCGGAGGAACTCCTCCTGCAGGTGGCCGCGGACGATCGGGTCGACCGCTCCGAACGGCTCGTCCATCAGCATGATCGGTGGATCGACCGCCAACGCCCGCGCCACACCCACGCGTTGCTGCTGGCCGCCGGAGAGCTGGTGCGGGTAGCGCTGGGCGGTGTAGGACGGCAGGCCCACGAGCTCCATGAGCTCGTGGACGCGGTCGGAGGTGCGCTGTTCCTCCCACTTCAGCAGCCGTGGGACGGTCGCGATGTTCTCCTGGACGGTGCGGTGCGGGAACAGCCCCGCCTTCTGGATGACGTAACCGATACCGCGGCGCAGCTCGTGCGGGGCGATGGAGAGCGCGTCCTCGCCGTTGACGTACAACCGGCCGCTCGTCGGCTCCACCATGCGGTTGACGATCCGCAGCGACGTGGTCTTGCCGCAGCCCGACGGTCCGACCAGCACGACGACCTCGCCCTCGTCCACCTCGAGGTCCAGTTCGGAGACCGCGACGGTGCCGTCGGAGAAGCGTTTGGTCACTCCGTCGAACGTGATCATCAGCCACTCCGGAGGTCCGCGCAGCCGTCGCCGACTGCTTCGGGTGCGGCACCCTACGTGGACGGGGACGTCCGCACCGGCGAGCGGGCAGCCAAGGTAGACCGGTTCCGGCCACGGACCACGGTCGACCACCGCGATCACGCGCGTGCTCCGCTCGCAGACCGG
>SKTG01000224.1 GCA_007118045.1 Nitriliruptoraceae bacterium | reverse complement strand
GCCAACCTGGCGGTCAACCGCTCGTAGAAGCCGGCCTCGGGCTTGCGGATCCCGAGATGGTGCGAAGCGAGCACCAGGTCGAAGCGGCCCGCGAGGGGCCCGGCGGCGAGCTCCTCGATCCACACCGGGTAGTTCGAGGCGGTCGTGCGCAACACCAGCGCCTCGAGGTCGTCTACGACCTCGCGCATACCCGGGATCCACGCGAGGTTGGCGACCCGGACGCGGTGGAAGGTGTCACGGTCGGCCTCGATGCCAACGGTCGCGTAGGCGGCCCAGTACGCGTCCTCGTCGATCTCGCCACGTTCGAAGGCGGGGTACGCCCCCGCGGGCCGTCGCTCGAGCACCTCGCCCAGCTCGAGACCCGTAGCGGCCGCGAGAGCCTGGCGGAACGGGTCCGTGAGCAGGGTGTCCATGACGTCGAACGCGACGGCTCGGATCACGGGGCGCTCCGGTGGTGGTCGGGCTCGTCGCTGACGATCCACGGCGGGTCGACGGACCCTACGCGTGTGGCCGTCGTGATCCCGCATCCTCGGTAGCGTTCGGGGCCGGCGATCCGACGACCCGAGGAGCGCACGTGACGGACGCCATCGAACGCGTAGGGGCCGTCGTCGACGGACGTCGCGACGACCTGATCGCGCTCTCCCACGCGATCCACGGCGACGCGGAGCTCGGGTTCGAGGAGCACACCTCGTCAGGCCGGGTCGCGGAGGCGCTGGCAGCCGGCGGGTTCGACGTCCAGCACGGGGTGGCCGGCCTCGACACCGCGATCAGCGCCACCGCCGGGTCGGGGTCGCTGACGATCGGGATCTGCGCGGAGTACGACGCGCTACCCGGCATCGGTCACGCGTGCGGGCACAACATCATCGCCGCCGCTGCCGTGGGCGCCGGGCTGGCGCTCGCGGAGGTCGCCGACGAGCTGGACGTCACGGTCCGGGTGCTCGGCACCCCGGCCGAGGAGGGCGGTGGTGGCAAGGTGCTGATGATGGACGCCGGCGCGTTCGACGGGCTCCACGCCGCGATGATGGTGCATCCCGCGCCCTACGAGTCGCCGACGATCCCCTGTCTGGCGGTCCAGCACTTCGACGTCCACTACCACGGCGTCTCCGCGCACGCGTCGGCCTTCCCGCAGCTCGGTCGCAACGCCGCCGACGCCCTTACGGTCGCCCAGGTCGCGATCGGGCTGCTCCGCCAGCACATCGGCCCCACCGACCGCATCCACGGCATCGTCACCGACGGGGGCGACGCGCCGAACGTCGTCCCGCATCGCACGGCCGGGAAGTGGTACGCGCGGGCGGCCTCGCTGACCGAGCTCGCGCAGCTGTACCCGCGCGTGCAGGCCTGCTTCGAGGCCGGCGCCCTCGCCACCGGCACGGAGGTGAGCTTCGAGGAGCCGGGCCCCGCCTACTCCGAGTTCCGACCGGACGAGGAGCTGGTGGAGGTCTGGCTGCGCGAAGCGGCGTCGGTCGGCCGCCCGCCACCGGCGCAGGGACCCGCCGAGCGACTCACCGGTTCGACCGACATGGCCAACGTCTCCCTGGCGATGCCCGCGATCCATCCCATGCTCGCGATCGAGTCGGACGGGGCGGTCAACCATCAGCCCGAGTTCGCGGCGGCGTGCATCACCGCCTCCGCCGACCGGGCGGTGCGCGACGGGGCGCTCGCGATGGCCCGCACCGTGGTCGCCGCCGCGAGCACGGAGCCGGTCCGTGACCGGTTGCTGGCCGAGACCTTCCACGCGGACGCCTGATGGAGGTCGAGTCCGCCCACCGGGCGGCGTACGAGCGGCTGGGTGGCACGACGTCCGACCCGGCTTTCCGTTGCCTCGGCTGGACCACCACGGGGGACGCGGTGGAGCTCCACTACGAGCTGGAGGGGCTGCCCGCCCTCGTCGAGCGCGTGCGCTTCCCCGGACACGACCTGAGTGCTCCGTTGCACCCGGCGATCGCCGGCGCCCTCGACGTGCTCCACCTGGCCGCCGCCACCTCCTACTACAAGGCGGCGATCCCCCGGCGGGTCGTCCTGCCCGACACGCTGCCCGCGGGTGTGGCGATGCTCGAGGCCCTGCTCACCCACGGGCTGGCCGAGTTCGGCGCCACGAACGACCTCGATCTCACGGGTTGGCCCCGGATCGGCGTCGGCGAGCAACAGATCGTGGCCGGTCAGGCGGACGTCCACGGGGAGCCATCGGTCCGGCTCACGGGCACGGACCACGCTGCCGTCGCGGACGCAGCCACACGGCCGGAACCGACGGACCCGCCAGTGGGCGGGAGCGAGGACGGTGAGCGACCAGCCGGCGTCGTGGTGCCCGTGGGTGGTGGCAAGGACTCCGCGGTCACCGCGATGCTGGCCGTCGCGAACGGCTGGGACGCGGTGGCGTTCGCGGTGAACCCGCGTGCCTCCATGGAGCGGACCGCGGCGGCCACCGGCCTGCCGCTGCGGGCAGCGCACCGGGAGCTCGACCCGAGGTTGCTGGCCTGGAACGACGCCGGCGCCCTCAACGGCCACGTGCCCATCACCGCGATCGTCGCCTCGATCGCGTGCGTGGCCGCGAGCCTCGAAGGTCGGGGTGACGTGTTGATGTCCAACGAGGCCTCCGCGGACGAGCCCACCCGGACCGTCGACGGCCGCGTCATCAACCACCAGTACAGCAAGTCGAGCGCGTTCGAGACCCTGCACCGGTCCGCCATGCAGGAGCTCGTCGGCGACGCCACGCGGGCGATCTCCGTGCTGCGACCGCTGCCGGAGCTGCTCGTCGCCGCGGTCTTCACCCACCTCGGCGCCCCGCTCGCGGCCGTCAACAGCTGCAACCGCGCGTACTCGCTGACCCGTGCCCGCGTCGAGTGGTGCGGGGAATGCCCGAAGTGCCTGTTCGTCCAGCTCATGCTGGCGCCGTTCACCGACCCCCAGCACTTCCAGGACGCCACCGGCTTCGACGCGCTGGCCCGTGCCGACCTGGTCGAGCGCTTCGCCGAGCTGCGCGACCCCGTGAGCAAGCCGTACGAGTGCGTGGGGACCGTGGAGGAGGTGCAGCTCGCTTTCGACCTGCTGGCCGCGACACCGAGGTGGCGGGACCACGCCGCGGTCGCCGCGCACGGGGACGCCGAGACCGGCCCCGACCACCGGTTGCGGG
>SKTG01000095.1 GCA_007118045.1 Nitriliruptoraceae bacterium | reverse complement strand
GCACCGGGCGAGGGTGATGAGTTCGGGCCAGGCGCGGCCCTTGACGAGGTCGTAGATGGCTTCGCGGCTGAGGTTCGCGTCGCGAGCGACCTGCGAGATCGTGGTGTCCTCGAGCGCGGCCTTGAGGGTGCGGCTCACGTGCTGGGCGTAGGTCGCTTCGACCGGCGCGTCGCTTGACAGGGCCCCGTCGGGCCATTCGCCGACGTCGATGTAGTCGGCTGGCCGCCGGGCCACGTCCTTCCTGCGGGTCATGGCCGGAACCTAGCAGTCGGGCTCGCGGGCGTGCGCGCCCGGGGGGCAGGGCGGCCAGGCCCTGCACGGCCGCAGCCTTTGGCGGCGTCAGTCGGCAACGCCGCAACGCAGCTGGGCCCCGCTGGTCGGGAGCGTTGCCTGGCTGCCCAGAGCCCCCATTTCGGGTTCGGAGAAATCGATGGTTGACGTTGTAAGTTCGAACTGACATACTGGGTCTCCCAGTTCACGAGGAGGTCGAGAGCTCATGTCCACCAGCAACCTCAACAATGCAGGTCAGGGCGTCGATGCCCAAGACGAAAGCGCCCTTCACGCCATTGTCCGCGCCACGCTTCTTACGCGTGAGCAGCACCCCGATGCGCACGACGGGCAGGCAGCGGGCCGCACAGCGGCCGCAGCGCCGCTGACGCCGGACACCCACGAACGGCGCGCACCCCGGTCCGCCGAAGCCAACGGAGCTTCGTGGGACTCACGCCAGGCGCTCGGGGAGTCCGCGGCCGGTGCATACCAGCAGCCAACCCTGCCGTTCTCAGGCGTGGACCACGCTCAACGGGCAGTCGCCGCGCACCGGTGTTTGCAGCTCTTCACCGCGCTGGCTCGGAGCGCCCGCGACGAAACGCGGCTTGCGGTGTCCGAGCACCTCGCCGGGCTGCCTTCCAGGCAGCGCGGGCCCGCACGGAAGCATCTCGCAGCCGAACTCGGGCTCTCCGAGAGCCGCTTGCAGCAGATGGCGGCCGAAGCGGAGAGGTTGCAGGCGCCGAAGAGTGCGTTCCTGCTCTCCATCGAGGAGGGCAGGGCCACCCGGCGGGATGCGCCCCACTGTGTCTATGTCGCGCACCTCGTTGACCACGGCAGGTACAAGTTCGGCATGGCGGGCAGCAAGAACCTGCGGGGGCGCCTTCTGGCCCTGGGCGGGCACGTCGAGTTGGTCGCCTCAGTGGAGCTGCGCAACAGCCATGAGGCCGCTCGCCTCGAGCGTGCGGTGCGTCTGGCCGTCGAGGAGCGGTTGGCGCCTCCGCTGGAGCCCCTGCCGGCAGGGGGCGACAGCGAATGCTTCCGCGACGACCGCGACCCGCCTGATCTGCTGGCGCTCAGCGGAGGCTTCGGCATCACGCCCCTTCGCGTCAACCCGCTCGAGCCCGGAGCGCTGCGTGAGGCGTAGGGGCGCGGCAGCCGATGACGCGGCGACGCTCACGCCGGGCCACCGCCCGCAACGTCGCCGCGCAGGGGAGCGCCGCCCCGCGCGAGTACGCAGACGCCGGCGCCTGCGCGAAGCCGCAGGACACAGCCAAGAATGGAGTCCAGGAGTGCATACGCTCATCGCAACGACGTCGTCACGGCCGCCGCACGGCGGCAGTGGGCGCAGCCGCGAGCAGGGAGGTGGCCGTGGTCCGGTTCGTGCATACCGCTGACTGGCAGATCGGGATGGGTCGGCGTTTCCTCGACGCCGACGCGCAGGCGCGCTTCAGTCAGGCGCGTCTGGATGCGGTGGAGGCGGTCGGCCGTCTCGCTGAGGAGGTCGGCGCGGCGTTCGTGACGGTGGCTGGCGACGTCTTCGACGACAACCGGATCGATCGGCGCACGCTGCTGCGGACTTTGGAGGTGCTGGGGAGGGTCCCTGCGGTGCCGGTGTGGCTGCTGCCGGGCAACCATGACCCGCTGGATGCCGGCAGCGTGTACCGCAGCGCCGACTTCACGGCGAACTGTCCCGCACACGTGCGGGTGCTCGAGGCCGCCGGGCCGGTCGAGGCCGCCGACGGGGTCGATGTGGTGGCCGCCCCGTGGCGGGTGAAGAACCCGGCGCAGGACCCGGCTGAGGAGGCGCTGGCCACTCTCGACGCCGACCGGTCGCGGCTGCGGGTGCTCGTCGCGCATGGCGCCTGCGACGCGCTGACCCCGACGGTCGACCAGCCGCGGTTGTTGCGGCTGGCGCTGCTGGAGGAGGCGCTCGCTGACGGCCGGATCGGGTTCGCCGCGCTTGGTGACCGGCACTCGGCGACCGCGGTGGGCGACACCGGACGCGTCTGGTACGCCGGGGCGCCTGAGCCGACCCGCTACGACGAGACCGACCCGGGCAAGGCGCTGGTCGTCGACGTCGACCGGGAGCACGTCGAGGTTTCCGTCCGGCAGGTCGGCCGGTGGGCGTTCCGGGAGGCGCGCTTCGAGGTCTCCGGCGGGGCGGATGTCGAGCGGGTGCTGCGCTGGTTGGACGAGCCGGCGGATAAGTCCCGCACGATCGCGAAGGTCTCGGTGCGCGGGCAGCTGGCGTTGAGGGACCGCGCCAGGCTCGAGGACGCGCTCGCTGAGGCTGCGCAGTCTTATGCGGCCATCGAGCAGTGGCAACGCCACACCGAGCTGGTCGTCGCGCCCGACGACGCCGACCTCGACGCGCTCGAGGTGGGAGGGTTCGCCCGCGACGCTGTCGAGGAGCTGCGGGCGGTGGCGACCGCCGGCGGGCCCGACGCCGAGGCCGCCAGCGACGCGCTCGGTCTGCTGTACCGGCTGGAGCGCCGCTCATGAGGCTGCACCGGCTGACGCTCAGCAACGTCCGTGGGGTCACCGCCCGCGAGGTGGTGCTGCTCGACGGCGACGGCGACGTCGGCGTCACCGTCGTGGAGGGCCCCAACGAGAGCGGCAAGTCGACGCTGGCGGACGCGCTCGATGTGCTGCTGAACTACAAGGCCGGCAGCAGCCACCGTCAGGTGCGGTCGCTGCAGACCGAGGGTGTCGACGCCGGCCCTGAGATCACCGCCGAGATCAGTGCCGGGCCGTACCGGTTGGTCTACCACAAGCGCTACCTCCGAAGGCCGATCACCGAGCTTGAGGTGCTCGGGCCGCGGGCGGAGCGGCTCTCCGGCGATGAGGCCCACGAGCGCGTCGACG
>SKTG01000126.1 GCA_007118045.1 Nitriliruptoraceae bacterium | reverse complement strand
TGGAGAACAACGCCTGCAGGATCGGGGTCGGGGTGTGACGGCTCGTGATGTCCTCGAGGAACGACCTATCGATCTTGAGGATGTCGAACGGGATCTCGCGGAGCCGTGAGAGCGACGAGTACCCCGTCCCGAAGTCGTCGATGGCGACGTGGACCCCGCGGCGTCGCAGCTTGAAGAGGCGGGCCAGGGCTCCGGGCTTGTCGGTGGCCAGCGCGGTCTCGGTGACTTCCAGCACGAGGCGGTCCGGTGCGAGCCCGCAGCGGGCGAGGGCCGCCTCGACGGTCTCGAGCAAGCGCGGGTCGTCGAGCTGCACCCCGGAGACGTTGACCGCCATGCGCAACCGCTCCAGCTGGGGGTGAGCCAGCTGCCACGCCCTGAGCTGCCGACATGCGCGCTCCAGGACGAGCTCGCCGAGTGGCGCCATGAGGCCGCTGCGTTCCGCGATCGGCACGAAGGTGGCCGGTGAGACCGGACCGTGACCCGGACGGTCCCAGCGTGCGAGCGCCTCGACACCCGTGATCTCCCCGGAGACCAACGACACGATCGGCTGGTAGACCAGGCCGATGTCGCCCTGCTCGATCGCGCGGCGCAGATCGGCTTCCATCGCCAGGCGCTGCAGCGCGCGTTCGTGCTCGCGAGGGTCGAACACCTGCCAGCCTGCCGCAGCGCGCCGCTTGGTCACCTTGAGCGCGACGCTGGCCGCGCACAGCAGGTCCTCCCCGGAGTTCGGCTCCTCGAGGTCGGCGCTGGACGCGAGGCCGACTCCGGCCGTGACCGGCAGGCCGTCCACGGCGCACGGCCGAGGCTGGCGCAGGCGTGCGGCCAGCCGCTCCCCGAGGGATGTCAGGGGTTCGGCATCCCTCGGCAAGCGGAACAGCAGCGCGAACTCGTCGGCCGCGAGCCTGGCGAGCGACACGGCATCTTCGACCTCGCGGAGCCGGTCGGCCACCTGCTCCAACAACCGATCGGCTCGAGCGAAACCGACCAGCTCGTTGACGGCCCGGAAGCCGTCGAGGTCCACGAGGGCCACCACCACGACCTCGTCGTCGACCGCCCGTGCCAAGGTCGCTGCCACACGCCGCTGGAAGGCCTCCCGGGTGGCCAGGCCGGTCAGGGCATCCCGTTCCAGCCGGTGGATCCGGTGCCGTCCGGGGTCACGCCGCTCCGTCACGTCCTGACCCGTGCCCCACATCCGTGTGATCCGGCCCTGCGTGTCGAGGGCCATGCGGCCGTGCAGCTCGATGTCGCGCCGCTGCCCCTCGTCGGTGACGATCCGGTGCACCGCGTGCCAGGCTCCGCCGGCGGCGCACGCCGCCATCACCTGGGCGATCAGTGGTTCACGGTCGTCGGGATCGACCCGGACCAGGTAGCCCTCGAACGAGTGCTCGAACGCTCGCGGATGGACGTCGAGGTTGCGCTGCATCTGCGCCGAGAGCCACAGTCGGTCGGTGTCGGCCCGCCATTCCCAGCTGCCGATGGCCGCCAGCCGATGTAGCTGCTCGGTGCGCTCACGTTCCCGGAGGCGTTCGTGGGCGAGCCCCAGCAGCGCGGCCGCGACGCTCAGGATCGTGGACCTGGCCGTCGTGGGAGCTTCGGGCACGCCGATCAGCTGCAGCTCCGCAACGGGCTCGCCATGCGCCGTGGCGACGGGGAGGAGGATGGCCTCGCCGCCGTCCCCGTCGACGACGAGAGGACCAGCATCGATGCCGCCGGGCGGAGCGAGCCCCGGCGAGCGTCCGGATCCGACCGTGGGCGCACGGCCGCGAGAACCCACGATGCGCCATGCGTCGCCCGGCTCCAGCCGCCAGGCCACACCGGCATCGGCGACGAGGACGTCCGTGAGCAGCTCGAGCACGCCGAGCAGCGCCGCGTCAAGATCCTCGGCCTGCTCCACGACGCGGCGCGCCCGGGTGGTCAGCGCGTCGCTGTCCAGCTCCGTGCGCCCCATGGACCCCGCCTCGACCAGTGCGCCACGCCCCGCGGCTCGTGACCGTGAACACCCGGACAGCTACTACTGACCGCCTCTGGCTAGCCACGGAGAGTAACCCACCGGGTGCGCGGTGTCACCGGCCGGGTCTCCGGCGGGGCCGTCCGCGCTCGCTCAGGCCCGGGTGGCGAGGTGGTTGCCGCGGTCGCCCGGTTGCTCGAAGCCCCGCTTCGTCGCTGCCGACCACCGGCCACGGCCCGCGCGCTTCATCTACCGTCCGGCTCATGCAGCTCGCCACCGATGAGGCGCGCCGGCGTTTCGCCTCGAGCGACCGCGCGGTGCTGGCCTCCGTGCGGCCGGACGGCGCCCCGCACCTGATCCCGATCGTGTTCGCGCTCGTCGACGACGTCGTCCACACCGCCGTCGATCACAAACCGAAGAGGTCACGCCGATTGCAGCGCGTGGCCAACCTCGAACACGAGCCCCGCTGCTCGCTCCTCGTCGACCACTACGCCGCGGACTGGTCCCGGCTGTGGTGGGTCCGCGCGGACGGTCGTGCGACGGTCCTGGAGGCGGCTGAGGTCGACGCGGGGGCACGGGCCGCGCTGGTCGAGCGCCACCCCGCCTACCAGGACCGACCACCGGCGGGCCCGTGGGTGCGGATCGAGGTCACGCGGTGGCGGGGCTGGGCCGCGAGCTGACGAGCACGAAAGGGGGCGGAGAGGTCAGGCGAGCGCCTCGGCGAGGAGGTCGACCTGCCCGGGATCCGCGATGGTCGGGTCCAGGATCAGTTCGTCGAAGCCGACCTGCGCGAACGCGTCCACCGTGCCCGCGACGCTCTCCGCGTCGCGCAGGACGCTGTCGGCGATCATGGTCGCCGTCTCCACCCCCATACGCCCGTAGTAGTCGAGGACGTAGCCTCGTGAAGCCTCCTCGACGTCCCCGAGGCCGAAGTACACCAACGCCACCAGACGGGGCGAGCCCGAGCGTCCGGCATCGTCCCAGGCCGACCGGACGCGCCCCGCGAACTCGCCGGCGACGTCCGGGGGAGGCCGCCCGCGGTCCAGCCGATCCCGAACTCCGCGACTCGGCGGGGCGTGGCGTCGCTGTTGCCGCCGACCAGCAGGGGCACGCCGCCGTCGCGGTACGGCCGCGGCGACGGCGGCTTGGTGTCGTGGGTGACCGGCTCGCCGCGCAGCGCCGTC
>SKTG01000018.1 GCA_007118045.1 Nitriliruptoraceae bacterium | reverse complement strand
GGTGGGTGGCACGGCGACGACGGTGTGGTCGCCGTCCCCGAACACCTGGTAGGCGATCCGGGCGCCACGGGCGGGCGCGAACCGGGTTGCCGGCAACGCCTCGAGCGGCACGGCGTCCCCCCTCCCGGAGATCGCCGAACCCTACCCCCGAACGTCGTGCCGACGGCCGGGTACCGAGGCCGGACCGGTCGCATGGGCGCCACCGGTCCGCGGCGGGCTGAGGGCTACGCGGCTGGACAGCTGAGGTTCGGGTTGTACGCCGCGAACATCCCGGCGGGGTTCGTCCGCCACAGCCACACGTGGAGACCGGTCCGTGGGCCGAGCGCCTGGCCGCGGTGGGTGGGCTCGGGCGAGGTGCTGTCGTGGCTCGTGCCACCGTGGGCGTACGCGGGGGTGGCGAGGATCGCGAGCAGCAGGAGCGTGCTGATCGCGGCCGCCCAGCGGAGCGAGGCGGGTCGCAGCGTGCGGATCGTCAGCATGGAGGTCCCCTTCCGGGTACGGATCGATGTGCGCGGAGGACCGTGCACGGCAACCCTTCCGGGACCCTTCAGGCGCTGGTCGGGCGACGTTGTCCGTTCGTCCACGGCAGGCGCCCTTGCAGCTCCTACGGTCGAGCACCCTGACCGACCGAGAGGTGACCGTGGCCCGCTATCGCTGGCAGCCGGGGAGCGCGGCCGCTCAGGAGCTGCGGCGGATCGCCGCGGGGCAGATCGACGCGGGTCTGGACGACCTGGCCGACGACGACCGCCACCGGGCGGTGCACCGCGCCCGCCAACGCGGGAAGAAGGTGCGCGCCCTGCTGCGCCTGGTCCGTGGCTGCGCGCCCGAGCTCTACCGCCGCGAGAACCGAGCCCTGCGTGACGCGATGCGACAGTTGTCGGACGATCGCGACGCCGGGGTCGCCGTCGAGACCTTCGACGAGCTCAGCTCGGCGATGGGTCTCGACGTGCAGTTGGCTGACCTGGCGACCGTGCGGTCGGCTCTGGTCGAGCGACGCGATGCGGTGCTGGACCCGGGGTTGGAGCAGCGTCTCGCCGCCGTCCAGGACGATCTGGCGGCCGCTCGTGATCGGATCGCCGACTGGGAGCTCGATGAGGCGGGCTTCGAGGTGGTCGAAGGAGGCCTCGCCAAGACCTACGGCCGCGCCCGTGACCGGATGGACGACGCCTACGAGGAGGCGACCTCCGAGGCGTTCCACCTGTGGCGCAAGCGTGTGAAGTACCACCGGTACCACGTGCGGCTGCTCCAGGGGCTCTGGCCCGCCGGGCTCCGGGCCCGACGCAAGCAGCTCCACGAGCTGACGGACCTGCTGGGCGATGACCACGACCTCGCGGTCCTGCGACAGGACCTCGTCGCTGACCCCGATCGCTTCGGCGGCGTCCAGTCGGTGGCGGCGGTGTGCGCTCTCCTCGATCGCCGGCGTGCCGAGCTCCAGGCAGCCGCGCAGCCGCTGGGTCGCAGGTGCTTCGCCGAGACGCCCGGATCGTTCGTGGATCGGCTGCGGACCTACTGGGAGGTGACCGTGTCCGAGCGTGACACGGGTCTGCTCGCCGATGCGACGGTGCCAGCCGGCAGGTGACTGCACGCCTGAGCGCACGCCTGACCGCCCGTCTGACCGCCCTCCGCAGCTGGGCGTCCCGATCTGCCGGGTCGGCGTGGCCGTGTCGCTCCATCGTCGCCACGGCCAACCGCGCGAGCCGGAGCCGCTGCTAGCGTGCCCGACCCGGTAGGCGGCGTGGTCCCTGTGGCCGCGACCGTGCTCGCTGCCGACGGCTCGTCGGAGCGGGCCTGTGGCGCGGGCGGAGGCTCTCCTACCCTGGCGACGCAGGGGTCATCGATACGGCTGGCGTGAGGAGGCGGCGTGGTCGTGGCGCCAGGACAGGACCAGGTCCGGGGGCGCCTCCCGGCGTTGACGGGGACCTGTGCGCTCGTTGCCGTTCCGAGGTCGCTCGCCCTGTCGCCCACCAGCCGGCCCTGAGTCATGCGCCGGTCGTGGTCCTGCCGTGGATGGTCGTCGATCGTCCTGGCAGCGCTGGGCTGCGCGGCGGCCGTCGCGGTGTCGGGGACCGGTGCCGATGCCTGGGACGGCGGCCCACCGGGCTCGGTCGGTGTGCTGCGGCTGGCCGCGGACGGCGAGGCGGACCCGGACCCGGCAACGGGTGTGGCGGAGCCGGGGGATCCGGCCCCGTCGGGGGAGGAGCCCGACCCAGCTGACGTGACGGTGCCTGACGATGCCCCGATAGACGATGACGAGGTGGCGCCCGATGACGAGGTGGTGCCCGACGACGGAGAGGATGTCGACGCGGAGGACGAGGATGTCGACGCGGAGGACGAGGAGACCCGTCCGGCCCCTGGGCCAACCGTCCCTGCCGTGCGCTCGTCCACCATCCCGCTGGGCTCCATCCTGCTGGCGGTCGCGGTCCTACTGGTCGGCGTCATCGCGCTGACGCGGCAGGCGAAGCGGCCGCCGAAGCATCGACAGGAAGCATCGGCGCCGACGCTGCCGCTACGGGATGCCACCGCGATGACGGACACCGGTGACGGTGCGGAGCTGCCGGCGGCTCCGCCACCCTCCGCCCCTCCCCCGCCGTCCGCCACTCCGTCGCTGTCGCGCCCCATCCCGGGCGTCAGCGAGGTGGAGCAGGTGGACCCAGGGACCCTTCAGCTGCTCGTCGAGGCTGGCCGGGCCCTGATCGACAGCGGATACGCCGTCGGGAACGTTCACGATGTGCTGCAACGGATCGCTGTGGCCCACGGCGCGCCGCGCGTGGGGATCATGGTCCTGCCGACCGCCCTGATCGTCTCCATCCCCGATGGCGGCTCCGTCCAGACGGAGGTCACACCGGCAGGCCAGGAGGGGCTCCGTCTGGACCAGGTCGACGAGGTGGTGCGGGTCGCCACGGCCGCGGAGGAGGGGCAGCTGACGCCGGCGGAGGGCACCGCGGCGATCGCCGCCGCCCGGGAGCGTCCGCCGCCGAGGTCCGACCGGGTCCGGCTTGGCGGGTACGTCCTGCTGACGGTCGGGCTGGCGATGCTCCTTCGAGGTGGCGTCCTCGAGCTCGTGGTCGCCACCGGACTCGGCATCGCCGTGGGCGCACTACAGCTCGCCAGCCACCGCCTGCGCGGGTCCTACCAGCCGGTCCTCCCCG
>SKTG01000366.1 GCA_007118045.1 Nitriliruptoraceae bacterium | reverse complement strand
TTTATGGACTTTGAGACACAGACGCTCTATCGTCTAAGACTCATGTGAGACATTCTAGGGGATTCCCATGCTGATCGGCTACGCCCGGACCTCGACCCTCGACCAGGTGGCCAGCATCGAGGCCCAGGTTCGCGACCTGGAGGCCGCGGGGTGCGAGAAGATCCTGCGGGAGCAGGTATCGTCGGTGGATGTCGCCAAGAGAGCGCGACTCGCCGAGGCGCTGGAGCATATCCGCAGGGGCGACACCCTGGTGGTGACCAAACTCGACCGGCTGGCCCGGTCGGTACGGCACCTGTTCGAGATCAGCGAGACCCTTGCCGAGAAGGGCGCGGGGCTGCGTATCCTCGATCTCGGCATCGACACCGGGAAGCCGACCGGCAAGCTGGTCCTGACGGTGCTGGGCGGTATCGCGGAGTTCGAGCGCGAGATCATGCTGGAGCGGCAGCGCGAGGGCATCGCGAAGGCGAAAGCCGCCGGGAAGTACAAGGGCCGGAAGCCGACTGCCAGGGCGAAGGCGGACGAGGTACGGGCGCTGAAGGCGCAGGGAGTCGGGCCAACGGCGATCGCGAAGCAGCTCGGGATTGGCCGGGCGTCGGTGTACCGGATCCTCGACGGGGGCTGACCCGGCCGGTGCCGGGACTACCGCTCTTGGCATAAAAACGTATAATCGTATTTAAGGTGTTACGGAAATACGGGGGTACGGGTATGCGGATTGCGTTTCTGAATCAGAAAGGCGGGGTCGGCAAGACGACGCTCGCGGTGAACTATGCGGCCGAGATGGCGCGCCGCGGGTCGCGTGTGCTCGTGATCGATGCCGACCCGCAAGGATCGGCGCTGGATTGGGCTGCAGCTCGCGAGGGCGATCCCCTACTGCCGGTGGTAGGCCTGCCCAGGGCGACGATTCATAAGGAGATTGACGGGCTCGCGCGCGACTACGATCACGTGATCATCGACGGACCGCCGAGGGTCACGGACCTGGCGCGTTCCGCGATCATGGCCGCCGACTTGGTGGTGATCCCGGTTCAGCCCAGCCCATACGATGTTTGGGCCGCTGCGGAGGTGGTCGCCTTGATCGATGAAGCCCGCGTATTTAAAGAAAAGCTGAAAGCCGTATTTGCGATTAACCGTAGAGTTGTCGGGACGGCAATCGGTAGGGATGTCGCAGATGCGCTCGCTACTTACGATGGGGTGCCCGTTCTGGAGGCGGCGGTCGCCCAGAGGGTCGTGTTTGCCGAGAGCGCTGCGCAAGGAATGGCGGTCTGGGAAGTGAGTCCGGGTGAACTCGCAGACACCGAAATCGTGGCCCTTGTGGATGCGCTGGAGGATATGAAATGAGCAAACGAGTTTCGATACGCGGAAAACCTCGACCGACTACGGCGGACGCCTGGGTCGACCAGAAACGCGAAGCGGAAGATGCACCGACTCAGTCGGTGCCGATGAAACGCCTAACCATCGACATTCCGGCCGATCTCCACAGGCGCTTTAAGGCCGAGTGTGCGCGACAGGAGGTACGGATGGCTGACGTGATTCGCGAGATGATCGCGGATCAATACGACGACACAGAAATACGATAACAAAGAAATACGTCAAGGTTGTGAGCCTCGACAAGTCTAGGGTGGGTGACAGTAGTGCCGAAAGGGCAGGGCAGTTACTCTCCCTTCCGTCTCACTGGAAGATCGGGCTCGAAACCCTCGAGCAGACCCTGGCTGGGCGGATCCTCTCCCGGGCCGGCCGGTAGTTGACGCTCGTCGCCGTACATTAGGGTCGGCACCTGACGCAGCCGCGGTCGCTCATCGATCGTATCCGCATCGGGCTGCTCGCTTACGGATGCGATCACCTGGGCGCTAAACCGGGAATAGCGCAGGCCGTTGCGATTCGTGCCCCACGCGACCCGGTCATTGACCACGTAGGCAAGTGCACCTCCCTTGCCGCCGATCTGTACCACCTCGATCCACTTGTCCTGTTGGAGACGTTTAATCGCGCGTCGGACCGTGTTGCGGTGTACCGGTGCCTCGCCCGTGGCCGACAGGGGCTCGCCGAGCGTGCTCTGCGACGCTACAACCGCGTTGCCTTGGTCCATCAGAGCGACCAGCACATGCGCCAGGCGCGCGGCCATGGGCGCTTCCGCGATCAGCCGTGCCCAGGCCTCGTGTGCCGCCCGCTCGGTCTGCACCCATTGGCGACCCCGTTGTGCGGTGGGTGGACTTTTCCCGATCGGAGGTTTCTCATGCTGCGACATGTAGTGCACCCCTGCATCGCATGTGGTGCGATATGCACCACGCGCGCAGCATAGTACACCTTATCCGATGCACTATGCTGCCGACCCGGATGGCCTCCGGGTCCGGATTCGCCGGGCATAACGCATCGCGAATGGTGCGATATGCCCGGACCCTGCACCATCTAGGCGGTGCAGGGTTGCACCACTTAGACAGTGCAGGGTTGCACACACCGGGCGGTGCATCCTGACTTCTTAAGAGATTGATTCGGTGAATGTTTCAGAATCGCCTTTCTTATGATCTCTAGGCGTTCTAGCGCCTGTAACCCCTCGGAAACCACTACACACCCGCCGCGCGCGCGGCGCGGCGTGAAAAAGGGCAGGGCAGGGCAGGACAGGACAGGGTAGGGCAGGGCGGTGCGATCCGGGCCCATTCGCATTGAGCTTAATCAAGTACTAATCCGCCCCCGCATCGAGTTGAAGCGTCGACGCGCAGCGGCGATGCGATGCTCGATGCCGACAAGCGAGCGTAGCGGAGCGCGTCAGTCGGAGCCACGGCCCGTTTCGGTTCCCCTTCGTTGTCGTCCGCAGGCTTTTGGCGGCGGTAGCCGCCTTAGGGCGTGCCGCCCTTGGGGGGCTCTTTATGCGGCCGGTATTTCAGCCGAAATCAGAAACCGATTGAGACCGAGCGAACGGGTAATGAAGTGGCGGCGGCCACTGGAAATGATGACTACCTAGGGTAGTTCTGACTATAAAAGATAGTAAAAAGTCTTTTAAGTCAGGTACTTATAATCTATCTACGGCGCTGGTATGCTCCAGAAATGCGAAAGCCCCGGGATTGCCGTCCCGAGGCTTTCAGATCGGGTCGGTGGGACGACCCTGAAACCGCCTGCTCAGTGTACGCGTCCCGTCCGGCCCCTACAACAGGGGGTTAC
>SKTG01000145.1 GCA_007118045.1 Nitriliruptoraceae bacterium | reverse complement strand
TGGTGTCGTGGGTGACCGGCTCGCCGCGCAGCGCCGTCCGCAGCTCGCCCAGCTGCTCGTCGAAGCGACGGCCCCGGGTGCCGAAGTCCCGACCGGTGAGCTCGTAGTCCGTGGCCCGCCACCCGACCCCGAGACCCAGGGTGAGCCGCCCACCGGTGAGCTGATCGACGCTCGTGGCCTGCTTCGCGAGCTCGGCCGCGCTCCGCGCCGGCGAGACCAGCACGTTGGTCAGCAGCCCGATGCTCTCGGTCACGACGCCGGTCGCGGCCAACGCGGTGAGCTCCTCGTAGCTCGGGTACTCGACCGCGCCGATCGTGGCCAGGCTGGAGAAGCCAGCGTTCTCGGCCTGTCGCGCCCACTCGAGCACCTGGGCTCCGCTCGCACCCGGGACGCTGTTGGGGAGGCCGATACCGACGTCCATCCCGTCCTCCGCTGACTCGCGGCTCACCTCGGTGACGTGCAGCCGTAACCAGATGGGGTTCCGGCCGCCAGGGGTCGCGACAGGCCACCGGAGGTCGCGGCACGACACCGGACGTCGCGGCACGACACCGGAGGGTCGCCGCACCGTCGCCTCGAAGCCGTCCGTCCGTTGGTACGGGCAGGGGACGTGTCGACGCCGTGATGGTTCACTCATCGGAGATCGAAGCTCGCGGCAGCGGAACCTCGCTGCCGCACACGTCGAACAGGGAAAGTGCCATGTCGAACGAGCCGAAGGACCCGATCGGCGAGGTGGCCGACCTCGTCGAGGAGAGCGCAACCGCTGCCGTCGACCAGGCCGAGGAGACCGTCGACGTGGCCGGGCAGCAGGCCGAGACCACGGCATCGCAGGCCGAGGGCGCCGTCGAGCAGGCCCAGGACGAGGCGCGCAAGGTCGCCAAGCGGCGGCTGCTGCGCGAAGCGCCGTACGCCGCGCTCGGTCTCGGCAACGTCGTGGTCGAGACGGCACGCGGGGTCGAGGCCAGCTCGTTGCCCGAGCGGGTCAAGCGCACCCCGCCGGCGGTCGTCTCGGAGGTCAGCCACCTCGGCGAGACCCCCAAGGCGAGCTACCTGGCTCTGGCCGCCAAGGGCCGTGGCGCGCCCCTGCCCCCGGATGTGGCTGCCGATGCGGCCGCACCCGCGGAGGCGGCGGGGCAGCAAGCCAAGGGCGCGGCCGGGGCAGCCCGCGAGGGCGTGAAGGGAACGGCGGAGCAGAGCAGTTCGGCGGCCAGGTCGGCGGGCGGTCGCGCGAAGGGGCTGATCGGCAAGGCGCGCGGCGCCGTCCCGGCTGCGGGGCAGGCCGATGACGACGCCGGCTCGGAGACCGAGGAAGAGCTGGACACGGGGACGGGCAGGCTGGAGGACCGCACGGTCGCCCAGCTGCGCAACCGTGCCACGGAGCTCGGCATCGAGGGTCGGTCCGGGCTTCGCAAGCAGGAGCTGATCGACGCGATCCGGGACGCCACCTGACACGCTGACACGCGCGCACAGGCGCATCCACGCGTGACCGTTCGCGCCTGCCTCCGCGAGCGCCCGCTGGAGCGCTCGGCCCTGATCGCGGCTGCGTCCGAGCAAGGGGACGCACCGACGGAGGACCGACCGTCGGTCCGGGCCCACGGTCCCTGGTGTCGCGCCGCCCCGTCCGCTTAGATGGTGCCGACCGCGCCGCAGGGTCGCGCGGCGGGGCCCACGAGCGAGGCGGACGGATGGCAGCGGCGAGGAAGCAGACCGACGAGGACTCCGTGACGGACCCGGCGGAGGGCGACGACCCTGCGCAGCGATCCTCGGTGCGCCGCGGCGCCGCCAGCGCGAGCTCGGCGGCACGGCGAGCCGCTCAGCGAGCGACGCGCTCCGTGCGCCAAGCGGCCCGTCGCGGTTCCGTCCCGACCCCCGACATCCTCCTCGTCGCCTCGCAGGTCAAGGAGGCCGCGCGGCGCAACGACGTGCGGATGTCGGCGGAGTTCGTCCACGCTCTCAACGACGAGACGGTCGCCCTGATCGACCGGGCCATCGAACGGGCCAGGGAGAACGGTCGCAGCACGGTCCGCCCCTCGGACCTCTGACACGATCGGCACGTCCCCTCGCGTCGGCGGGCCCGATGCCTGTGTCCGGGACAGCCGAGTAGCAACGACTGCACGGCCGCGAGCATGCGACGGTGCATGCTCGGGAGTTGTCCACACCGCTGGGAACACGAGCCGGAGGGACCGGGGTACGGGCGTTACGGTGCATCCAACGCATCCGGTAGGGGCATGGCAGCTCTTGGGGGACGGTCGTGGACACCCGGGGACGTTGGTCGGCGGCGCGGGGAGTGACCTCGCGGGTTGCTGTCCGTGGGTACGACCCGCGGTTCGCTTCGGCGTCCGGTCGGCCCCGCGGCGGCGCGGTGGGGTTGGCTGAGCGTTCCGGACGTGGGTTGCCTGATCGTGGCGGGCAGCGGGAGCGGCTGGCGCGGGAAAGCGAGGGCGGGTGGCAGCCGAGGTTGACCGAGGCCTCGGCGACCCGTCCGGCGCCGCCGGTCCCGCCATCGGGTCGCCCGTCTTCTGGTGCCGCGTCCCCGGGTCGTACGTCTGCAACCGCCCCCTCCACGCCGGACTCGTCGTCTGGCCGGTCCACGGCAGCATCTTCGGCGTCGGGCTCGTCGAGATCTGGTTCCGACTCGAGGGGCTCCGAGGCACCCTCGACGGGTGTCGGGCCGGACGATCACGTGGTGACGGGGGCGCTGGAACGGTTGGTGCAGGCGGTCGACGGGCTCGCCGGGCTCGATCTGGACGTGGTCTCGGACGGGGGGTTGCGAGGGTTGTTGCGTGGGGTGCAGCCGCAGCTGGATCGGCTGGCGGCGGTGCGCGCCAAGACGACGGGGGTGTTGACGGCACGGGCGGTCGCGGCGGCGCCCCGGGGCAAGGAGTCGGCGGCGGTACGCCAGTCGCGGGAGTTCCTCCACGACGAGTTGAACCTCTCGCCCTCGGAGGCCAAGGACACCGCCGAGGCGGGCCGCAAGCTGTCGGGGGCGCCCGACACCGCGGAGCGGTTCGGTGCCGGCCGCATCAGCCAGGCGCACGTCAAGGTCATCACCGACACGCTCGGCCAGGTCGACCCGGTTCATCGTGATGAGCTGGAGGCGTTGCTGCTGGAGGCGGCCACGAAGGTCGATCCGGTCGAGCTCGGGCGGATCGCGC
>SKTG01000232.1 GCA_007118045.1 Nitriliruptoraceae bacterium | reverse complement strand
GCGATCAACCAGGTGATCGACGGGCTGCGACGGCACGAGGAGCTCGAGTTCATCGGCTTCCGCCACGAGGAGGCCGCGGCCTTCGCGGCCAGCGCCCAGGCGAAGCTGACCGGTGAGCTGACCGCCGTCGTGGGCACGTCCGGACCGGGAGCCATCCACCTGCTCAACGGGCTCTACGACGCGAAGCTCGACCACGCCCCGGTGATCGCCATCACCGGTCAGGTCGCGGGTGGGCAGCTCGGGACCCACGCGCACCAGGAGGTGGATCAGGACCTGCTCTTCGCAGACGTCGCCGTGAGCACGCAGACGATCGCAGATCCCTCCCAACTGCCCCGCATCGCGATCCAGGCCTGCCAGACCGCCCTCGACCAGCGATCCGTGGTGCATCTGGCGATCCCGACCGACCTGGCCGGCGTGGAGGCTTCCGACGAGCCCGTACACGGCATCGCCCGCGATCCCCGCATCGTCACTCCGGACCGGGACCAGCTCGCCGACGCCGTCACCCTGCTCGACCGTGCGCAGCGTCCGGTGATCCTGGCCGGGGTCGGGTCCGCCGGCGCGGTCGACGACCTGCTGGAGCTCGCCGACACGATCGGCGCGCCGGTCATCAAGACGCTCACCGGCAAGGCGCTGTTCGCCGACGACCACCCCTTGACCGTCGGTGGGCTCGGGCTGCTCGGCACCCGACCCGCCGTGAAGGCGATCGAGAACTGCGACGCCCTCGTGCTCGCGGGCACGGACTACCCGTACCGGGACTTCCTGCCGCACGACGTCCCCGTCGTGCAGATCGAGCGGGAGCCCGCCCACGTGGGTCGTCGCGTCCCCGTCACGCACCCGCTGATCGGAGGCTGCGAGCAGCTGTTGCCCGCGCTGGCCGCCGCGGTCACGCGCAAGGAGGACCGCAGCTGGCTGGAGGACGCCCAGGAGAGCATGCGCAACTGGCGGCGGCTGATGCGCCGCTTCGAGACCGACGACGACACCCCGATCAAACCGCAACGGCTGGCTGCCATGGTCGGAGCGCTCCTCGACGACGACGCGATCGTGGTCTGCGACACGGGCACGGTCACCGCCTGGGTCGCTCGTCACCTCGCGATCCGTGACGGGCAGTCCTTCACGCTGTCGGCGAACCTGGCGAGCATGGCCTACGGCGTCCCGGCGGCGATCGGCGCGCAGCTCGCCTACCCGGAGCGGCAGGTCGTCGCGCTCGTCGGCGACGGGTCCTTCACGATGCTGCCGAGCGATCTCATCACGGCCGCCGAGCTGGAGCTGCCGCTCACCATCGTGGTGTTCAACAACTACAAGCTCGCCCTCATCACGGCCGAGAAGCAGTCCGAGGGCATCCCCGACCAGGACACGGCGATCCCCGGCCGCGACCTGGCGGCGATCGCCGAGGCCTTCGGCGCCGAAGGCCTCCGCGTGGAGCACCCGGAGCAGCTCGAGACGACGCTCGCGGCAGCGCTCCGCTCGCCACGGCCGACCGTGGTCGACGTCGTGGTCGATCCCGACGAGCTGACGATCCCCCCCAAGGTCGAGCTCGCGCAGGCGCTCGGCTTCGCTCAGGCCAAGGTCAAGGAGTTCTTCGGTGTCGGCCAGAGCGCGGGCGGCGTGGGCGTCGTCTCCGACGTGCTCGACTGATCCTCCGACGGGCTCGACCGACCCCGTTCCTCCCTACACCGGTCGCCCGACGGCGCGGTGCGCCGCTGGCTGGTGTACGGTGCCCGGGCGCGCCGGGTCAGCCCGGCGCGGAACACGCCCACCGTCCACGTTCGCCCCATGCGGCCGACGGTCCTGGTGGAACGCCTGTCGGCACCGCTGCCGACCCCGTCTCGCGTGTTCGCCGCACGCGGGTCCGTGACGGCGTGGCCGGAGGCCACGCCCCATGGTTCGCGTGCTCGCGGTCGGACACCCCGCCGCGTCACCGACGCCCGCCGGACCGGCGGCTCACGGAGCCAACGTGCCCACTTCCTTCGCCGACCTCGGCGTCTCGACCGACCTCACCGAACGCCTCGCCACGCTCGGGATCGACGCCCCCTTCCCCGTCCAGGAGCTCACGCTCCCCGACGCGCTCGCTGGCCGCGACCTCTGCGGGCGGGCCCCGACCGGCTCGGGCAAGACCCTCGCCTTCGTACTGCCCGCGGTGGAGCGCACGGCCGCGGCGCGCCCAGGCAGCCCCCGGGCGCTGATCCTCGTTCCGACCCGTGAACTGGCCGCGCAGGTACGTGACGTCGCGTTGCCGCTGGCGCGGCTGCGAGGGCGCGAGGTCGCCACCGTCTACGGCGGGACCAACATCCGGAAGGATCAGGACCGTCTGCGCCGCGGGATCGACATCCTCGTCGCCACGCCGGGTCGCCTCGCCGACCTGGTGCAGCGAGGTGACTGCGACCTCGGCCAGGTCGGGTTCGTCGTGCTGGACGAGGCCGACCGGATGGCCGACATGGGCTTCCTCCCCGAGGTCGAGCGACTGCTCGACCGGACCTCGGCCGACCGGCAGACGTTGCTGTTCTCCGCGACCCTCGACGGTGACGTCGATCGGCTGGTCCGGCGCTACCAGCGCCAGCCGGTCCACCACGCCGTGGACGCGGACCCGGACGAGCGCGTCGACGTCCGGCACCTGTTCTGGTCCGCGGAGCGTCACGAACGCCGGGGCCTGACGGGGGACATCCTCCGGCGCGTGGACTCCGCGATCGTCTTCACGCGGACCAAGCACGGGGCCGATCGGTTGGCCCGGCAGCTGGCCACGGACGGCATCTCCACGGCGGCGATCCACGGCAACCGCAACCAGAACCAGCGTGAGCGCGCGCTCGCGCGCTTCGCCTCGGGTGAGGTGACCACGCTGGTCGCGACGGACGTCGCGGCTCGCGGGGTCCACGTCGACGACGTGGACGCGGTCGTGCACTACGACCTGCCCGGGTCCGACAAGGACTACGTGCACCGTTCCGGGCGCACCGGACGGGCCGGAGCCACCGGCCTGGTCGTGAGCCTGGTCGACCCGGAGCAGGCGGCGGAAACGGCGAGCATCCAGCGTTCGCTCGACCTGCCCCCCGGCCTGCACGAGCTCGACCTCGACCTCATCGCCTCCGCCGAGGTGCCTGCTCCGGTCACCGCGCTCGCAGCTCGTGGGGGCACCGCGGGCCGTGGTGGTGGGGGAGCGTCACGTGG
>SKTG01000307.1 GCA_007118045.1 Nitriliruptoraceae bacterium | reverse complement strand
TGCGATCGCATGGCACGGGCTCGAAGATCCTGTCGGTGCGGGACGTGAGCGCGGCACGGGCCGCACAGGCACATGCTCGCCGGGTGCGATCGGCGCTGAACGCGACCCACGACGGGGTGTACCTGTTCGGGGGGAGGTCCCTGCGCTTCGTCCACACCAACGAGGGGGCTTCCGAGCAGTCCGGCTACTCCTCGGCGGAGCTGCTCACGATGACGCCGTTGGACCTCGCCTCCGGGTTCACGGAACCGTCCTTGCGACGGTTGCTCGCGGGCGTCAGGGACGGCGAGGGTCATCGGGGCGGACACGTGACGCTGTTGCGGCGCAAGGACGGTGCCGAGGTGCCGGTCGAGGTGGTGCTGCAACCGGCTGAGGACGGTCCGGATGGTTGGTTCGTCGCCGTCGCGCGTGACGTGTCCGCACGGCTGGACGCCGAGGCGACGGCTCGGGCCGCCGAGCGGGAGCAGGCCATCATCATCGACCGCGAACGGATCGCGCGCGACCTGCACGCCCGGGTGATCCAGCAGCTGTTCGCCAGCGGGATGGCGCTACAGAACCTCGAGGCTCGCATCGACGACCCCTCGATACGGGAACGTGTCGACCGAACGGTCGACGAACTCGACACGGCCGTGCGCGACATGAGGACCGTCGTGTTCGCGCCCAGCCCCTGCGACCCGGACATCGGTTTGCGCGCAACCGTCCGGGCAGCGGCTGAGCAGGCCGGTCGCCTGCTGCCCACCGACCCGATCGTCCGCTTCGTCGGACCTCTCGACACGGCCGTGCCCACCGCGATCCGGGAGGAGCTGCTGGCGGTACTCCGGGAGGCGCTGTCGAACGTGGCTGGTCACGCCCGAGCGAGCCGGGTCACGCTCGAGCTGGCGGTGGCCGACACGCTGGTGCTCCGCATCAGCGACGACGCCGACGGGATCGCGGGAACACCGAACCTCGGCAACGGTCTGGCGCACCTCGCCGAACGCGCCACGATGCTCGGGGGCAGCTGTCAGGTCGATCCGGCACCAGCGGGGGGCACGACGCTGCGCTGGTCGGTCCCGCTGACGGGTTGAGTGGACAGCGGCGCTCCTTCGGGTGGCAGCCCGCGCCGGATCCTCGCCACCTGCCGTCGGTTCAGCTCGAGGGCCGCGAGCACGTCCGAGACCTCGTCGAGCGTGTCGGCGGCCAGACCGTCGAGCCGGGCAAGGCCGGTGAGCCGGACTGCCGCCCGATCGAGCAGGTCCCCGACCTGCGCGGCGACCAGGCGCGTCTCCATCTGCGTCCACGAGCTCCCACCGTGCGTGGATGTCGACGGTCGTGGTGTCGCTCGAACGGTGTCGACGCTCATGATGTCTCCGTGGTGCCGGGGCAACGGCTCTCGAGCGCCGCGCTCAGCAGGGTCCGGGCCTTGTGCACGACCTCGGGGGTGTGATGGTCGAACTGGTCGAGCCGATCCAACCCGGCGAGCAGCAACGCCGGTTCTGCCTGCGCCGTCAGTTCGGTCGCACACCGGCGCTCGGTGAGGGCGGATTCGGCCAAGCCCAGTGCCAGTGCCGCGACGCTCTTCGGGTCATCCGGCTCCAGTTCGAGGCGCGCGACGTTCGCCGGAGAGCTCGCCTCGTCGGCGTCGCAGTCGTGTGAGGTCTCGGTGGCTGCCGTGCCCCTGCCATCGGGTACCCCCGGATCGCGGAACAGGCCGCGGAGGTAGGAGACCGCTGAGCGGTACGACCCGCAGCGGGGACCCGCCGGGTCCTTGACCGCGAGAACCAGCTCGGTGGCCGCTTGCCCGATGCGCGTCCCTGCCGGCAGGCCGAGACGCGCTGTCGCAGCAGCCGGAAGCACGGCCGGGGACGTGACGAGCCCGCCGAGGAAGCATGTCATCGGCAGGCTCGCTCCATCTACGACGATGGTCTCGGGGTACTCGGCGCCGGTGAGCCAGTCCCGGAACAACACGCCGTGGTCCTGCTCGGCTCGCCGATCCTTCGGCGTGACCGTGCTCGGAGCTCTCCCGTGCCATGCGGTTCCGAGACCCGAGCGATCTCGGTGCCGCGACTCGTGATAGGGCCTCGGTGATAGCTGTTCGGACATGGACCTCTCGAAACGGCAGGCGGATCGTTTGCACCCGGCCGAGGTCCAGAGCAGGGTGAGGAGACCCAGTCAGCCACGTCGGCGATCACCCGTATAGGGCCTTTCGTCCTCGCTCACGCGCCGGCGGGTGCCACGTATCGAGCCGCCGGCGAGGCCAGAGCGCGGAAAGGGCATCGGCGAAGGTCGATCCGCGCCTGCTCAGTCCGTGAGGTCGGTGGCGCTGAGGTCCCGGTTGACCACGGAGGTGACGAGCGCGCTGAGGGCGAGGTTGTGGTTGCGGGCGTAGGCGCGGAGCAGCGCGAATGCCTCGTCCACACTGACCTTGCCCTGCTCGGCGATCACGCCCTTGGCCTGTTCGATCGCGACGCGGCTGTGGAGCGCGCGTTGCAGCTGCGCGGCGACCTCCTGTGCCTGGTGCAGCCCACGCTGTTGAAGGATGCCGATCGTGGCCACGTCGGCCATGGCCCGGGAGAGCATCGCGTCACGCGCGCCCAGCGCGCCGGGCTCCGTTCCGAAGAGGTTCATGGCGCCGAGGGTCTGACCACGTAACCGGAGCGGGACCGCTTGGACGGAGTGGAACCCGACCGAACGTGCCTTGGCGGCGAACTGTGGCCAGCGCTGCTGCTCACGTTCGAGGTCCTGGACCTCCACCGGCTCGCCCGTGAGGAAACAGTCGCGGCACGGCCCCTCCGCGTTCTGGATCTGGAAGAGCTCCAGGAGATGGGTCCGTTCGTTCGATGCGGCCATGCAGTGCAGGCTGCCCGTTTCGTCGACCAGCAGGATCCCAGCTTCCGCAGCTGAGGTGTACTCGACGGCGCGCTCGGTGAGCAGGTACAGCAGCTCGACCACGTCGAAGTCTTCGACGAGCGTGTCGGCCAGTACGACGAACGTCTCGAGGAGTCGGCGCTCACTGGCCTCGACCGGGGTGCTCATCGGAGTTCCTTCAAGGGGGCGACGAGGACGTCGCGCTCACGCCGTTGGACGTCACGGGTGCGCATCACGGGTTCGCTTCTCGGTCGTCGAACCGCAGTGATCCGTCGAGGACCCACGAGGCGACGTCGTGGAGCGAACGGTCGACGGTGAACGCGTGCGCACGGAGTACCGCGACGGCATCCGCCATCGTGGCGTCGAGCTGGGCGGCGACCATGCCCGTCGCCTGGTGGAACTGCGCGGAAGGGGTGCCGTGGTCCGGCCACGACGCCCCGAGCGGGGTCGCGACCGCCGGAGCATCCGAGGGCTGCCAGTCAGGTGGTGAGGTCAGGACCGGGACGGCGAGCCCGCAGAACACGAGGGTGTCGGCATGCTGGTCGTCGTCGAGCCTGCCGGCCGCTGGGCGGTACAGGTTCAGGGTCCCCAGCCGGATCGCGCCGCTTCGAAGCGGGAACGAGAACGCGGCCTGGATCCCTTCGCTGATGGCAGCGGGGCGGAAGAGGGGCCAGCGGCCGTCGTCGACCAGATCCGGCGCCAGCACCGGCGCACCGCCTCGATGGGCGTCGATGCAGGGTCCCTCACCCATCTCCTCCTGTAGCCGCTCCCCGGCGAGGCCGGCATCGGTCGCAACGGCGCTATGGAGCAGCTCGTCACTCGCCGCGATCGCGATCGCCACGCCCGGACAGTCCAGGTGTTGCGCCGCACCGGCACACAACCGGAACGCCATCGGTCCCGCTGGTTGCGAAGCGATCGTCTCCAACACCCTCACCAGTCGCTCCCGGTGGCGACCCTCCGGTGAACCAACGGACCCGCTCACGATACGCCGACGAGCAGTCGTGCGAGCGTGGGCCCCACGGCCGACCGTTGGCTGCCGACCGTCGCCATACCCTCGAGGAACGCCCCGTCACCCCGTCGGCGGAGCGGCGTCCTCCGAGCCGGGACCTCGCTTCGAGGACCACAGCAGATCCCAACCCCGCGGGCTCGAGAAGCAGCGGCAGCAGGAAGCCGGATCCGCGGATCATCGTCGCACAACGGCACCGTCACGTGCGCCCAGGGTCCAGTCTTCGCTCGCGCGGCCACGACTCCACTTTCCCGCCCGAAGCCAGCGACGAAACAACGATCGCTGTACCGGAGCTGGAGCACGACCATGCCAGTCGGGTACTTCCAGCCAACCACACGGCGAGCAGGGCTGCCACTGTCGGCGAGCGCCGGTCGCCCCATCTGGACGAGGCTCTTCGAAGCTGCAGCGTACCGGGTACGGACAGCCACCCGCGAGCGCGAGGCGGACTCCTTCGATCCTGCTGCGTGACGGCCGCCTCGGGAGGACGCTCCGTCCTGGTGCCACGCGCGCGATCGGCGGGTCGGCTGGGGCGAGAACGGTTCGGCGTGGACGTTCGTGACGGGGCACCGCGCTGCGGCGTCGTGACCGGCTCCACGAGTGTGAGCTGCGTGAACCGCTGGCGATCTGACCCAGGATGGGGCTCGACGAGGCGACGTTCCGCACGGAGTGCTTCGGGGGCAACGACACGGTGCGCATGGTCACCGTCTGGCCCGCCGATGACGGAGATGGGTCGACGCAGCTCGAGATCAACCGGCGCCTGCGGCTGGTTCCCCTACGCCGGGGAGTGAGCTCCTCGAGCCGGAGCCACGCGTGTGCCGTGGACGACCCGGAGGCCCTCCTCGGGGGATCCGGGGGATGGACGCGCCCCTGTCGTGCTCACCGGTCCGGCAACGACGAGGGCCTGGCTGGGCGACGTTTCGGTGGTGGTGCGAGCGGGGGGACTCGAACCCCCACAGGCCGTTGGGCCCACTGGGACCTAAACCCAGCGCGTCTGCCGATTCCGCCACGCTCGCGTCGGAACGAACGCTACCGCTGACCTCCTGCGACCGCGGTCACGCTCACCGAGGCCAGCGGTCCGGAGCCGTCAGGCGATGATCGACCGACGTAGACGTGCCGCGAGGGCGGCAACGAGGGCGACGGACACGGTCACGCCTCCGAACGCGAACCCTGCGGCGACGAGAGCCTCCTCGGCCCAGAAGCTCTGTGCCGTCCAGGCCGTCGGGATGATCAGGAACAACCATCCGGTCGGTCCGTCCACGAACCACCAGGCGAGCGGCACGTACAGGGGCACGCCCATGGCCTTGGTCAGGGCCATGCCCTGCACGCGGTCGCGCGCGAAGCTGGCGAGCAGCATCGCCGGCACGGTGGCCACGGCCCCCGCCGCGAGGCCGGTGGCTACGAGCCCGACGATGCCTGCGGGATGGTGGGCGCCGGCGATGGGCAACCCGAGCATGACCAGGATGGCAGTCGTGACGCCGGTGGCGCCAAGCCGGTAGGCCAGCAGTGTCGAGAGCGTGGACCGGGTGGTTGCGAGTGCGGGGAAGAGCCCTGCGTCGCGGTCCTCGAGGAACAGCAGGCCGGTCATCGCGCCGAACATCAGCGGCGTGTGGATCACCAGGACGAAGGCCCAGATCAACGGGAGGTGCGCCGTGAGATCGACGCCGTAGCGGGATCCGACCCAGGCCAACCCAGTCGTCGAGAACCAGCGGACGGCCAGCGCGAGGATCGGCACCCCGGCCAGCAACAGCAGCAGGATGCGGTCTTCGAGGATGGTGCGCCGGTCGGCCCGGGCCAGCGATAGCGCCGCGGACCAGGGCCGATAGGTGTCGCTGGCGGGCGGCCACACGCGCGGCGAGGTGGTGGAAGTGCCCGTCGCCCGAGGGGCGACGTCGAACCCGATGCGGACGGCCGCGACCCACAGGCCAGCCACCCAGATCAGGATCCATGCTGCCGTCCACCAAGACCATCGTCCCGCCAGGAGCTCGAGGGCCCCGGTCATCGGGGACAGGGTGAGCACGCGATGCTGCCACAGGCCGGTCCCGTACAGCAGGGCAGGGAGGATCAGGGGCACCGCCACCGCAGGTACCCGCGCCATGTAGGCGGTCAGGGTGGTGGCCCGGCCGACCATGACCACCGCCAGGAGGGAGACGAGCGAACTCATCAACACCACTGCGACGAGTACATCCGGGGGCCAACCCAGCCCCGAGACAGGCAGCACCACCGCAGCTGCGATGAGTGCCGTCACCGCGAGCGCCGCCACCCGGACGGCCAATGCGGTCGAAGGCGCCAGCCGTGTGAGGCGCAGCGCTGCGGTCACGCCGTTGGACCGTTCGATGACAGCGAGCGCCGGGACGAAGAAGAACCCCAGGATCGCGAGCTCCAGGAACAGCACCCATCGAACCGCCTCGGCACGCCACCCCGGTTCGAGAGCCAGCAGCACGACGACCCAAACGGCTGTCATCGCGCCGGTTGCCGCCAGCATGCTGTGCCGGCGGTGGAGCCGCAGCTCGGTCACGACGAGCGATCGCACCGCTGACGCGCCCACGGTCGCCGTCGAACTCACAGCTGCCGGCCCGTCACGTCGGCGAACACCTCGTCGAGGGTCGCCTCGGTGGTGTGGACCGTCTCGACGTGATCCGACGAGAGCAGCGCGACCAACTCGTCGGATGCCATGCCGAGCGCGAAGGTCGTCGTCGCGACACCATCCTCGGTTCGGTGCTCGACCCGCAGTTCCGGCCGGCCGTGGCGCAGCCGGAACGCCCGCGGACCGTCACACGCGGCGATCCGGCCATCCACCACGAACGCAACCCGGTCGCAGACCTCATCTGCGGTGCGCATGTCATGGGTCGTGAGGAAGATCGTTCGGCCCCGTTGCTGCTCTGCACGGATGTGGTCGCGCACGAGGGCCGCGTTCACCGGGTCCAACCCGGAGGTCGGTTCATCGAGGAAGAGCAGCTCCGGGTCGTGCAGCAGCGCCCGTGCGAGGTTCAAGCGGACCCGCATGCCCTTCGAGTAGCTACCGACCGGCTGGTCGGCCGCGTCACCGAGACCGAGCGCACCCAGCAGCTCACCCACATCGCGGGTCGGGCCGCCGTGCAGATGTGCGAAGTGGGCGAGTTCCTCACGTCCGGTCAGGCGCGGATAGCCCACCGGCAACTCGAACGCGACCCCGATCCGATCGTAGAACTCGGATCCCCAGTCGTGACGCGCACGACCGAGTATCTCGACCCGTCCACTCCGTGCTTCCAACAACCCGATCATGATGCGCTGGGCCGTGGTCTTGCCGGCACCGCTCGGGCCGAGGAACCCGAAGACCTCACCCCGACCCACCTGGAAACTCATCCGATCGACCGCCGGGACATCACGGCCGGGATAGGTGTAGGACAGGTCCTGAACCTCGACGATTACTTCGTCCACGGCGCAGCCGGCTGGATCTCGATCGGGCCAGCAACGTCTTCAGCGATGTCGACCGCGCGCTCGTGATGTTGCGTCATGCCGCGTCCTCCTCGCGTCCGTCGGTGGGGCTCGTAGGTGACGGGCGGACAGCGACGTCGCACTGGCGCGTGAGTTGCACCTGCTCCTCGGCGTAACCCAGGCTGGCATAGAAGCTGCGTGCTGCATGGTTCGCCGCCCCGGTCTCGAGCGTGATCCGTCGATGTCCCCGGCTGACAGCCCAGCACTCGGCTGCCTCGACCAGCTTCCGTCCCACGCCGCACCCCTCCGCGTGCACCGCCACGGCGAGTTCACCGATGTAGGCGTCCGTCTCGCCCGACCAGTGGCGCTGCTCAGTGACGGTCACGAAGCCCACGACCTGATCACCTTCGTCGGCAACGAGCACCGTGCAGCTGTCGCTGGTCGCGTGCTCGACGGAGTCGCGGACCCAGCCGGTGACGGCATCGCTGACCTGCACCCGATCCCGCCAGGGGGCGACACCTTCCGTCAGGCGGTGACCGAGCGTCTGCACCGCTTCGCGATCAGCCGGCTCGTAGGCGCGGACCTGCACGACGGGCCTTTCGAGGGTGACTGCCAGGAACCCTACGGGCCGAGGTGCCGGAGACAAATGGCTGCTCCGAGTCGGACGGCGCGTCCGAACCGGACCGCGGGCGATCCCGAGGTGAGAGGACCGGGAGAACAGCCAGTGTCATCCATCCCTGGCGTCGGCCCCGGCATACTGCGACGGCACTGATGGGTGCGCACCACCTCGTCGGTCCGGCCCGCCGCGACCAGTGCGGCGGTCAGCTCGCCGGCCTCGTCGAGGTGCCCGTGAACGTCGAAGGTTGTCAACAGCGCTTCCGGCGTCACATCCGGGAGCGCCTGTTGGCAGGGGGCGCTTGGGCACGTTGAGGAACCGCTCGAGGCGCACGGAGGCGGCGCGCGAGGTTCTCGGTCTTCGATCCAGTCAGGATCTGTCGCCGTCGGTAGCCGAGGGCGCAGCACACCGATCGTCCGGCGCCGCTCCATGGCCGCACGCACCGCCAGGATCCCGAGGCTGGCCAGGCCGACGACCAGCGCGAAGCGAACCAGCAACGTCATCGCCGAGAACGCGAGTCGGTTGTTAGGAGAAGAGTTGAGGGAAGAACTGGATGGGTCGACTCCCTCTGCCGCGCCGTGGGTCGACCGGGCCTCATGGTCGGAGCCACGCCCCAACGGATCAACCGTCGGGACGTGTACGGTCAGTTGCCGGCCGCCCGGAAGGGCACCTCGGGAGGGGTAGGGCACCATGCGGCAGCAACGACCCGACGATCCGGCGGCACGCCAGCTCGTGGAGCTCGCCTGGAACTCCCCCGACCTGCTGATGATGCTTGACTTCGAGGGGACGATCCTGGCTGTGAATCCCGCCTGGACCGTCACCCTCGACCGTGACGCGGACAGCCTCGTCGGCCAGCTGTTCCTCGACTTCGTCCACGCCGAGGACGTCGAACGCGCCCGGGAGCGCTGGGGCGACCTGCACGACGGCGAACCTGTCGTCGACGAGCGCAACCGCTGGCAGGACAGCGACGGTGTGTGGCGGTGGCTCAGCTGGTCACTCAACCGTGACGTCGACGTCGGCCGGGTCTACGCCGCGGGGCGTGACGTGACCGGTCGGATGACGCAGTTCCTCCGCGTCACGCACGACCGGCAGCTGCTCGAGACCGCAGAACGGCTGGCTTCGGTGGGCAGCTGGGAGTGGAACGTTGCTGCCGACCTCATCACCCTGTCGACGGGGATGCGCCAGCTGCTCCGGCTCGACGGCGAGGACGGACCGGTCCGCGCCCGGCGGCTGCTCGCCCATGTCCATCCCGACGATCGCGCCACGGTCTCGGGGCAGATCGAGCACGCCCGCTCGGGAGGCGGGCCCGTGGAGTTCGAGTTCCGGGTACCCGACCGCGATGGCCACGACCGGATCCTTCTCGCACGCGTCGAGCAGCACCGCGCGGACCGTCACATCGTCCACCTGTACGGCGCAGCCCAGGACGTCACCGACCAGCGCCACCTGAACCGTCTCAAGGATGCGTTCCTCGCTGCGGTCTCTCACGAACTGCGGACCCCGCTGACGGTTGCCCACGGCATCGCGACGACGCTGCAACGCAAGAGCGAGAGCCTCAACGAGGCGCAGCGCCGCCGCCTGCAGGATGCCCTGGAACGCAGCGTCGTGCGGCTCAGCGAGCTGATGACCGACCTCTTGGACCTCGCGCGGCTCGGCCGTGGGCAGATGCCGCACCGACCGGTCAGGTTCGACCTGGTCGAGCTCACCACCGAGGTGACCTCCGCCGCAGCCGATGCCGCCCGGATCGTGGTAGAAGGCCCGCCGCAGCTGCTCGTCGTCGCCGACCGGGGCATCGTCGAACGCATCCTGGCCAACCTGCTCGAGAACGCGAGCAAGTACGCGCCGACCGGCACCGTCACGGTCGGGATCGCGCGCCGGCACCGTGACGGTTTCCGGCTCACCGTCGCCGATGAAGGGCCGGGCGTCCCCGCCCAAGAGCTCGAGCGGATCTTCCAGCCGTTCCACCGGCTCGCGGACGATCATCCGCAACCGGGAGCGGGCGTGGGGCTCGCGCTCGTCGCCGAGTTCGTCCATGCGCACGAGGGTCGCGTGTGCGCGCGAGCGCGTGATGGCGGCGCCGAACTGATCGTCGATATCCCCGGTACGAGCCACTGAGCGTCACCTCGCCGTTGCCGCGCGGTGCGCCGCGCATCGTCGTCGTATGACCGTTCCGCTCGCTGTCGCGCCCGATCGAGACCGTGATGATGCGCGGGCGGCCATCGTTGCCGACCCGCATTCGGTCATCCGGGCCGCGGTGCCCACAAGAGGGCGCTTGGGCGCGACATCAGGTCCGGGGAGGCGCCGTCCTCGCTTGCCACCGTCGCGTCGAGCCGCAGCTGGTCACCGATGCTCGGTCTGCTCCGTGCGGTCAGACAGGGGCACAGGCAGTCAGGCGTGGCGACGAACCTCGTGTCACCATCGCGTTCGACGTCATGGCCGATCCGGGAGTGGTGGCCGGCGGCCGCTGAGCACCGGCACGGGTGGCGGGAGAGCGTCGATGTCCAGCCCCACTGCCTGCAGGGCCGCCGTGTCGAGCTGCTCGAGCGCAGGCCCGGGCACGTTCGGGATCGCCCGTATCGCCATCTCCCACTGACTGTGCTCGGCCGATCGAGGTCCGCTGGAGACGCATAGATGTCCGGCCATCCGGCGGGTACGCGAGCCGGGGCACGCGTGCACGTTCGCTCGGTCCGCTGGGATGGCTGAGAGCCGATCGGAGTGCATGTCCTCTGGCTTGGCGCGAATCGTCCCAGCTGACATCGACCGGGCGATCCAGCCCGGGCAGCGGGAGCGAGGTGTCTTCCGACTCGAGTGCTTCCGTCGCCCGTCGGGGCAGATGATCCCAGACGTGGATGCTGACCTTGTGTCGTGACCGTCGCCACGTGCCCACGATCTCGCCCTCGACGAGGACTGCGCCCGGCCAGACACGCGGGGTCCACAAGGTGTCGCGACGGCTGGGGTCGGCGACGAGGAGTTCCCGATCCGCGCCCCACAGAAGGACGTAGGCGTCGCCGCTCGGCAGCAGCCTGAGTGGCGATACGGGTGCTGCTGAGTCGCGGAACCCGTCCTCGTCGGTGGTGAGGATCCACGAGTCGGCGATCGGGGTCCGCGCCGGGATCAGCTCTGGCGAGAGTGCCTCGAACGTCTCGCTGCCGGGCCCGGGCGGTGATGCCCGCCCACCTGGAGAAGGCGTTGGTGGCGGAGGGACCGAACACGTGCAGGTAGCGGCGGGCCAGTTCCAGCCGAGCGTCCCGCGGGTTCATGTCGGGGGGCGGCCGGACCCGGCGTGACTCCAGCCGTGGATCGGCCGTGGCGCCTTGGCGAGAACGGTCCCCGGTCTCGGACCGTCCGTGAGGCACGACCAAGCCGGGCCTCGTGGCTTCACAAGGGCTTGAACGCCGCGCCTCGGCGTTCGCCCGGGTCAGGCGGACTGCTGGGGGCGGTGCCGTACCCCGTCGATGAGCCTTCGGTCCAGCGCATCTGCCGCTCTGGAACGCTCGCATGGGTTCGTTTCGACCTCCGCCCGAGTGGATGGTTCGGCCCTGGCTGGTCGACGGCTGCACCTTCCCGCATCGACGGCATCACCCATGGTTGTCCTGCGCGGGCCCCTGTTCTTCGATCAGGGTCGGGGTTCCGTCGTTGCGCGCGATCGTCTCCCACACCATCAGCGTGGCGACGATCATCGCGAACCCGAAGCCGAAGTCCTCGATGGGCGAGTCCAGGAAGATCCGCACACCGCTGAACGAGGCCTCGTCGTAGATCACGATCGGTGCACGCAGCTTGGTCAGCCACCCGTCCACCAGGATCTGGAACCCCCACATGATG
>SKTG01000173.1 GCA_007118045.1 Nitriliruptoraceae bacterium | reverse complement strand
TCGGGTCGGTGACGACACGGTGCCCCACCGGGACGCGGTGGCCCATCAGGGACCACCCTGGTCCGGCCCCCAGGCTCGGGGGTGGCTCCGGGGGCACCCCGATGCGCCCGCCACCTCGGCTGTGCGACCATCGTGCCGTGGCCACACCCCCATCCTCACCCCCGACCCCGGCTCCGACCGGGACCCTCCCCCCACCGCCCCCGGCGGCGGGCCGCGAGGTCGTGCCCGCGAGGAGCCGGTGGCGACGCCGCCTCCTCGGTTTCGAACGCCGCGAGGAGGGACGGGTCGTGGCGGGCGTGGCGGCCGGGCTCGGGGCGCGCCTGGGGGTCGATCCGGTCCTGATCCGCATCGGCTTCGCCGTGCTCGCGTTCGCGGGTGGTGCCGGGGTCCTGCTCTACGCGCTGGCCTGGGCGCTCGTGCCCGCGGCCCCGAGCGGCGCGCCGCGCCGGCGACGTCCGGCGACCACGCAGCAGGGGGTCGCGCTCGCCCTCATCACCCTGGGGGTGCTGCTGCTGTTCCGTGCCGTGGGCCTGTGGTTCGGTGACGCGTTGGTGTTCCCCCTGATCCTCGCGGCGGCCGGCTCCGCCGTGCTGTGGTGGCGCAGCGACGAGCAACAGCGAGCGAGCTGGCAACGCGCGGCCACGCCGCGCGGCCACGTCGAGGACACCTCGGCACCGGGGGTGTTCGCGTCCGCGACCAGCGTGCCGGTCTCCCCGATCCGCATCGTGGTGGGGACCCTGCTCGTCGCCGGCGCGGTCGCCGGGTTCGTGGCGGCCAACGAGGCCTTCGCCGCGGCACAGGATCTCCTCGTCGCCGTCGTCGCGGCGATCGCCGGCGTCGCGCTGCTGTTCGGCCCGTGGCTGTGGCGGGTCCTCGACCAGCTCGGCACGGAGCGCCGGGCCCGCATCCGCCAGGAGGAGCGCGCCGAGGTGGCGGCTCACCTGCACGATTCCGTGCTCCAGACCCTCGCCCTGATCCAGCGTTCCAGCGACCAGCCGCGCCGCATGGTGGCGCTGGCTCGCCGCCAGGAACGCGAGCTGCGCAGCTGGCTCTACGCCAGCGGGGTCGACGCGGGTCCGGCCACGAGCCTCGAGCAGGCCGTGACCGAGGTCGGGGACGAGGTCGAGGCCGTCCACGGCTTGACGGTGGAGCTGGTGGTCGTGGGCGACCTGCCCCTGGACGAGCACCTGCGTGCGCTGATCGCCGCGATGCGTGAGGCCTGCGTCAACGCCGCCAAGCACGCCGGGGTCGACCGCATCGACGGCTACGTCGAGGTCGACCATGACGAGGTGGTCGCCTACGTCCGCGACCGCGGGGTGGGCTTCGATCCGGCGACGGTGCCCCCGGACCGCCAGGGGATCGCCGGTTCGATCGTCGACCGTCTCGAGCGGCACGGTGGCAGCGCGGTGGTGCACTCGACCACGGGTGGCGGCACCGAGGTCGAGCTCCGTCTCCCCCTCCGACCCCTGGAGCGACCGTGACCACCTCCCGCGCGATCCAGGTGTTCCTCGTCGACGACCACCGCCTGTTCCTCTCGGGCGTTCGCGCCGAGCTGGGCCAGCACGTGACCATCGTCGGTGAGGCCAACGACGTCGACACCGCGATCCAGCGCATCCGGGCGATCAAGCCGGACGTGGTGCTGCTCGACGTGCACATGCCGGGTGGCGGTGGCCGCACCGTCCTCCAGGCCGTGCACGAGAGCCACCCGGACGTGCGGTTCCTCGCGCTGTCGGTCTCCGACGCGGCCGAGGACGTCATCCAGCTCATCCGGGCCGGCGCGCGGGGCTACGTGACCAAGACGATCGGCCCGGAGGAGCTGGTGGCCGCCATCGGGCGCGTGCATCAGGACGACGCTGTCTTCAGCCCACGGTTGGCGGGTTTCGTCCTCGACGCGTTCGCGGGTGAGATCCCGCCGGGCGTGGGCAGCGACGACCCGGAGCTCGACCAGCTCACCACCCGCGAGAAGGAGGTGCTGCGCCACATCGCCCGTGGCTACACCTACCGCGAGGTGGCGGGTCGGCTGCACATCTCCGTCAAGACGGTCGAGAGCCACGTGTCCGCGGTGCTCCGCAAGCTGCAGCTGAGCAACCGGCACGAGCTGACGGCCTGGGCGGCCGGACGCGACCTGCTCTGACACGGCCGCCAACCCGTCCGGATCGCGGGACCGGTCGGGAGCGGTGGCGCGGGCCGTTCAGGCGTCGACCACGCCGGGACGTGCGGCGAGGAGGCCGACCAACAGCTTG
Source organism: Nitriliruptoraceae bacterium (assembly GCA_007118045.1). Taxonomy (GTDB): domain Bacteria; phylum Actinomycetota; class Nitriliruptoria; order Nitriliruptorales; family Nitriliruptoraceae; genus SKTG01. The sequence goes on along the minus strand of SKTG01000173.1, from coordinate 9,473 downwards.
GGGACGAGCAGCACCAGCAGCGCGATCAGCGGGGCCGTCCAACCGCCGGTCCGATCGTGCAGGGCGCCGATGGTGACCGGACCGGCGGCGGCCAGCAGGTACCCGGCTCCCTGGGTGAGCGAGGAGAGAGCGGCGGTGCCGCCCGGCGTGACCGCCCGGAGGCCGATGAGCACGAGCGCCAGGGGGAAGGCCCCCAGCCCGATCCCGAGCAGCACCGCCCACAGCAGCGGCACCGTGGCCGGGGCGATCATCAGACCGACGTAGGCCGTCGCGGACACCACGATCAGGCCGTACACCCACGGCCGTTGGTCGTTGCTGCGCGCCGCCAGCACGGGCAGGAGCAGGGAGATCGGCGCCCCGATCACCATCGTCACACCGAGCAGCGTGCCCGCGCGGGCCGGCGCGACCCCGGCGTCCTGCAGGATCGTCGGCAGCCAGCCCATGGCGGTGTAGGCCTCCAGGCTCTGGAGGCCGAAGAACCCCGCCAGGGCCCACGCCTTGAGCTGACGGTGGACGGGGCGTGGTTCGGTGGGAGGCCGTGGCCCCCACGTCGTGGTGGCCACCGCCCCGTCGTCGCCGGCCGGGCTCGGCGAGGCTCCGGGTGGGGCGGAGGGGGCGCCGGGCTCCGGTGCCCTGGCCACCCTCCGCGAACGTGTCAGGTACCACCAGGGCACGAGCGCGAGCAGGGCCGGCAGTGCCCAGACACCGAGCCCACCCCGCCAGCTCCCGACGAGCTGCGCAGCGGGAACGGTCAGGGCCGCCGGCAGGGCCGTCCCCACCGAGATCGCCATCGAGTACCAGCCGGTCGCGCGCCCGACGTCGTGGGGGAACCACGCCTTGATCACCACGGGGACGAGCACGTTCCCGATCCCGATGCCCGCCAAGGCGAACAGGCTGACGAGCAGCAGCCAGGCCGGCGACGGCGCGAGCGCACGGATCGCGAGCCCGGCACCGATCGCGAGCAACGCGACGATCAGGGCGGTCTCGGTCCCGATCCTGCGGCCGAGCCGTGACGCGAGCAGCCCGAACGCTCCGAAGCACAACGCCGGCAGCGTGGTGAGGACCCCGGCCAGCGTGGCGCTCATCCCGAGGTCGAGCTGGAGCTCGCGCAACACGGGGCCGACGCTGGTGACCGCTGCCCGCAGGTTCAGCGCCGTCAGGACCAGGGTCGCCCCGAGCAGCAACGTCGGGGCGGTGGCCCCGGCCGGCGACCGGCTCACGCCCGCAGGTGGGCGGGGCCGGCGCGGGTGGCGCCGCGCCTCACCGGTGGAGATCGGGATCGTGCTGGGTCGCTCGCAGGCGCACGGTGTGGATCGAACGCCCGGAGAGGATGCCGCTACGACCCAGCAACCGCCCGAGCTCCCAGTTGGAGAGGCCGAGCTCAGGGGTGTCGAGCGCGTACTGGCCGTCGACCCAGCGGGTGAAACCGTCGGCGAGGTACGGGGCGTCGGCGGTGTCGAAGGCGCGCTGATGTTCGGTGGGATCCTCCGAGACGACCGAGAGCACGAAGCGCGGCGAGTAGTGGTTGAACAGCTCGACGCCCTCGTCGAGCTCGTCGACGAGCAGGAGCGTCATCTCCGGGGACTCCTCCCACTCCCACTCGATGGCGAGCTGCGACTCCTCGAGTGGCTGCGCCTGGGCCTCCTCGACCGGACCCTCGGCCCGGTGCAGGGTCACGGTGGTGGTGAAGCGCTCCGCGGGGACCGCGTCCACGTCCCGCTCCAGCACGTGCAGCTTGGCGGCGGTGCCACGCTCGGCGGCGGCCCGGTCCAGGGCTGCGAGGACGACGGGAACGAGCTCCTCGGCGCGCGAACGGACGATCAGGCACGTGTTGAGCGTGTTGCACACCTTGCGGTCGAGCGAGGCGTGCACGACGGCGGCGAGCCGGTCCGCGTCGGCGGCTTGGGTCGCGACCAGCCAGGCTCCACCCGTGCCGTGCGCCGATACGGCGTTGCCGGCCTGCTGGGCGACCTCGCTGAGCTGGCGCACGCCGGGTCCGGACCCGCGGGCCACGGCCAGCGCCAGCCGTGGGTCGGAGAACAGGGCCCAACCGGCGGCCCGGGAGGGGGCGTCGACCAACGTGGCGGCACCCGCGGGCAGACCGGCTTCCGCGAGCGCGGGGAGCAGGGCGTGTTCCACGATCGCCCGGGCCGTCCCGAGCGCATCCGAACCGATGCGGAAGACCACGGTGTTGCCGCCGCGGAGCACCCCGCAGGCATCCGCGAAGACGTTGGGGCGGCCCTCGAACACGAAGGCCACGACCCCGAGCCGGTCCCGGACCTCGTCCAGCCGCCAGCCGTCGTGCTCATGGGTGCGCACGACCTGACCACGCCCCGAGGGTCGCCCGATCCAGCCGCGGAGACCGTCGGCCATCCCCTCACGCATGGCGGCGTCCAGCCGGAGCCGGGTGGTCGAGCGGCCGCGGGCCGTCGCCGCCGCGACGTCCTCGGCGTTGGCGGCGGCGATCGGCTCGAACGCGTCGTCGTCGAGGAGCCGGTCGGCGAAGGCCGCGTAGAAGACGTCGAGCTGCTTGTCCTCGGCGCTGCCCATGTCCTGGAACGCCGCGACGGCCGCGTCCACCGCCTCGCGGGCGGCGTCACGATCGGATGCGGGCACGTGCAGCAACGCGCCCTCGGAGGGCACGCTCAGCAGGGCGTCACCGGGTCGGAAGGCGGCCGCGAGCTCCTCGTCGACGGTGACCAGCCGGTCACCGCCGACCACCACCGTGGCGCCGGCGTCGAGTCGTGTCAGGGGCTGGGTGTCCATGCCGGCACGCTACGCCGCCGCGCCGGGAAGGGCCAGCCGACCCCGTCCGGGCGGGAGCGTGGCCGCGAACGACGGTCGGCAGGGTGGACGCGAACCGACCGTCGCCTCCGTCCAGGGTCGCCCCGGTCCGGCCGCGCGGAGGCTGCCGTCGCGGCCGACGAGGCTCCGTGACACCGGGCCTAGGGTTCGGCGCGGGTCCCGCGACCACCGATCAGGACAGGAACGCACGGAGATGGCCGACCAGGACGCGGTGCTGCGCATCGGGGAGGTGTCACGCCGCACGGGCGTGGCGGTTGCCACGTTGCGCGCGTGGGAGCGCCGCTACGGCCTGCTCGAGCCGGAACGCACCGAGGGTGGCCACCGCCTCTACCGTGAGCGGGACATCGATCGCGTGCGCGGCATGCAGCGCCTGCTCAACGACGGCTGGTCGGCCGCCGCGGCGGCGCGCGAGGTGGTCCGCGTACCCGCGCCGATCACCCAGCTGCGACCCGTCAGCGGGGTGGGTCCGGCCGCAACCGACCTGATCGAACGGCTCCGAGCGGCGATCGACGCGTTCGACGGTGCCTCCGCGGACGACGTCGTCGACGACGTGTTCGCCCGTCTGACGATCCCGCGCGCCCTCGACGAGGTGCTCCTGCCCGTGCTGCGGGTGATCGGTGAGGGCTGGCAGTCAGACCCCCGGGTCATCGCCCGCGAGCACTTCGCGACCAACACGCTGCGACCACGACTGCAACGTCTGTTGCGAGCCCCGCGGTCCCCGGACGCGCGCTCGTGCCTGGCTGCCGCGCCCGAGGGCGAGGAGCACGACCTCGGGCTCCTCGCCTGCTCCGCGGTCGGCGCGGATGCCGGGTGGCGAGTGCACTACCTCGGTGCCCGCACCCCGAGTTCGGCGATCGAACGCGGCGCGGCGGAGCTGCGACCCGACATCGTGCTCGTCGGGTCGCTGCACCGCTCACACGCCGAAGCGTTCCTCGCCGACCCCCCGGAGCTGGGACACGCCGCCGTGGTGCTCGGGGGATCGGGCTTCGTCCCGGACGATGCGACCCGTCTGCCCTCCGCCGTCGTCCATCAGGGTCCCCTCGGGGAGTTCCAGAGCACCCTGGAACGGGCGCTGTCGACGCGTCGGCGGGTGCTCTGACCGACGAGGCGGCGCCGGGCTCAGCGCGAGATGCGGAAGCGGATCCGGACGTGGGTGTGGTACTCGCTGATCCGGTCGTCCTCGACCACCGCGGACGTCTCGAGGACGCTGAGGCCCTCCACGTTGCGTAGCGTGTTGGTGGCCTCCGAGAGCGCCTTGTGAGCCGCGTCCCGCCAGGACTCGGTCGACACGCCGACCAGGTCGATCGTCTTGATCACCGCCATGACGTCACTCCTCGCCGCGCGGGGTCCACGAGAGCCATGGAGCCCCGGGATCCTCGAACCGGCTGAGCCTAGCGCGACCGGCCACGACGATCAGGCTCGCCACGGGACGAGCCGGGTCGCCGCCGGCGACCCGGGCGCTCAACGCAGGTACATCACGATCGCCATGCCGGCGATCATGCCGACGGCGGCCACGGCGGTCGCGGGCAGCCCGAGCCGACTGCCCTTCACGTGGGCGACGAGCCCGAGCACCATCCCGGTCGCACCCACCACGATCGCCAGGCCGGTCACCGCCGCGAGCACACCGAGCACCATGGCGGCGACCGCCAACGGGGTCGCGAACCGGGGTGAAGCCTCGATCGGCGCGAAGGGGTCGCGCTCGTCCGGCGGCGATCCGCTCACCCCACTCCTCTCCGATCGATGGTCCCGAGGCTACCGGTGACGCCGCTAGCTTCGGCTGCGCGGACCGGACCGCACGTGAGAGGGCCGCGGGGCCGAGGCGGACGGAACCGAGGCGGGAGCGCACGTGAGCAAGCTGACCATGACCGACGAGGAGCTCGACGCGTTCCTGGCGGAGGAACGCGTGCTGCGCCTGAGCACGATCGACGCCGAGGGTTGGCCCGCCGTCGTGCCCGTCTGGTACGTCTGGTACGAGGGCGCGCTGTGGGTCTGGAACCTCACCCGAGCCAAGCGCACCCGCCGCCTGCGCGAGGGCACCCGGGCGGCGTTCGTCGTCGACGGGGGGACCGAGTACGTGGAGCTACGCGGGGCGTCGGGCCGGCTGACCTACCGCTTCGTGGACGACGGCGAGGTCCCGTTGGCGGTTCGGGCGGGGTTCTCGCGCAAGTACTTCGCGAGCGACCAGCCGCTCGAGCCGGCCGACCACCACGAGTGGATCCGGTTCGAGCCCGTCAGCCTGGCCTCGTGGGACTTCCGCAAGCAGTACGGCGAGGTCGGTTGAGCGACACGACGCGCGCCCGCGCGAGGTCGGCCCCCGCGGTCGGTCCGGGCGCGATCCTCGCTCAGGCGGTCAACACCCGCAGAGCGGAACGGGCCGCGTTGTTGCCGCACATCCCGTGCACGCCCCCGCCCGGAGGCGTCGAGGAGGAACACAGCCACACGCCCGGCACCGAGGTGGCGTAGGGGTCCGGGGACAGGCGCGGCCGGGCCAGCAGCTGGAGCGGACGGCTGGCACCCCCCGTGATGTCCCCGCCGTGCAGGTTCGGGTTGGCCGCTTCGAACTGCGCCGGCGTGGTGACGTGACGGGCCACCACCTGCTCACCGAAGCCGGGAGCGAACCGCTCGATCTGCGCCTCCAGCAGGGGCAGCACGTCGTCCCGACAGCCGTGCGGGACGTGGGCGTAGGTCCAGAGCGGCGTGATGCCGTCCACCTCACGGTCGGGGTCGGCGACGTGGGGCTGCACCACCAGCACGAAGGGGCGTTGCGGCAGCTCGCCACCGGCCGCCTGCGCCTCCGCCTCGGCGAGCTCCTCGAAGGTCCCGGCCAGGTGCACCGTGCAGGCCGATCGGGCGTCGGGCGCCGTCCACGGCACGCTGCCGCGGACCGCGAAGTCCACCTTGTAGACGCCGGGTCCGTACTGCCAGCGCGCGGTCCGCTTGCGCTCGCGCGGCGACAGGCGGTCACCGAGCACCTCGGCGAGGATCGTGGGGGTGGTGTCGAACAGCGCGACCCGGGCCCGCGGCACGTCGGCGAAGGAACGCACCCGGGTGCCGGTGACGACCTCGCCGCCGAGCTCCTCGAGCAGGGCGACCATGGCCCGCCAGATCGCTTCGGAGCCGCCTCGCGCGACCGGCCAACCGTGGACGTGTCCGGCGGCGCCGAGCAGCAACCCGACCGCGCTGGTCAGCGGCTGGTCGAGTCTGGTCACGGCGTGAGCGGCGATGCCGCCGAACAGGGCCGCTCCCCGTCCGGTGGCGAACCCACGGGCGGTGACCGTGGCGGGCAGCAGGGCGGGCAACCCGGATCGGGCGGTGGTCAACGGGTGGGACGGCACGCCGACGATGGGGCCGAGCAGGTCGTCCGCGAGCGCCTCGAACCGGCGTGACGCCGCCCCGAAGATGCGGTCCCACGCCGCCGCGTCCGGACCGAGACCCGCCAGTGTGGCCGCGAGGTCGCGTCGGGTCACGACGGCCGTGCCGTCGTCCAGCGGGTGAGCGCAGTCGATCTCCGCACGGCGCCACTCGAGCCCGTAGCGGTCGAGCGGCAACGTGCGGAAGAACGGCGAGCCCGCTCCGAGCGGGTGGGCTGCGGAACAGTGGTCGTGGCGCAGGCCCGGCACCACGGGATCGTCGAAGGTCCGGGTCCCGCCGCCGGGTTCCTCGGCGGCCTCCAGCACCGTGACCTTGAAACCCTCGCGCGCCAGCGTCAACGCAGCGGCGAGTCCGTTGGGACCGGAGCCCACGACCACCGCGTCGGGCTCGCTCAACCGGGTCCGGACCACGTGAAGCTCCTGTCCTCGCGGTCGCGCACGGACCCTAGCGGCGCGGCCCGGGAAGACCGGTCACAGCTGCGCGCGGGCGATCTCCTCGCCGGCGTCGGAGCGGACCACCACCGCCGCGAGGTCGTCCCGCTCGACGGCCCCGGAGAAGGTGGCCACCACCTCCTCGGGGCCGGCTCCCGCCACGCTGCCGACGTCCACGCTGGCTCCGTCGACGGGCTCGAACTGGACGTGGTAGGTGCCGTTCTCCTCGAGCCCGACCAGCCCCACCCGCAGCTCCGTTCCCCAGGGGTGAGCGGTCAGCGTCGCCTGGGTGGCGGCGACGCCGGCGACGCCGACCTCGAGGTCGACGGGCTCCGCGTCGGCGGGCGGGGCCGTCGTGACGCCGTCGTCGGTGGCCGCGTCCTCGGTGGCCGTGGCGGCGTCGTCCGTGGCGGTGCCGTCCGTGGGGTCGTCCGCGGCCGGCTCCTCGGTCGCTGCGTCCTGCTCGGGAGCCTCGTCGGTCGCGACGTCCTCGTCCGTGCCGCTCGTTCCCTCGGTGGCGGCGTCCTCGCCGGGCGGGAGGCCGCGTTGGAGGAGAACGCCCACCCCGAGCACGAGCAGCGTCGCGATCAGCACCGCCACGCCTCCCACGGCCAGGCGCCGTCGTCGGAAGCGGGTCACGGCGGCGAGCGAGGCCACGTCGGGGAGCGGATCGTCGACGGAACGGTCCGGGCCGAGGTCGAGGCCCGGGCCGAGGTCGTCGATGCGCACGAGACCCGGCCGGGTGCCGGCTCCCGACCCGTTGGGCGGCGAGGTGGCGCGCCGACGCGTCGCGTCCGACGCATCGTGGCGGTCGGCGTCGTGGGCGTCGCGGTCGTCCTCCGCGATCGCGGGCCCGGCCTGCTGGCCGGGCTCCATGAGCCACTGGTCGTCGGCGTCGCGCGACTGGGTCATACGTCCATCGTCTCGCTGGTCTCCAGGGCCGTCGGGGGTTCCGGCGGCCTCGGTGGGGAGGCTGTCAGGGACAGGATGCCGCATCAGCGCGCCTGCTCCGACCAGCCGACCGGCCGGGCTGGGGTCCACGGAGGTCCTGTCCTACATTCCACGCCGCGCGAGAGCCCCTCCAGCGGGGCGTCTCCCCGCTCCCGAACCCGCTCCCACCGTCCCGTCGCCACGCCGTGGCGCGCTCACGAGGATCCCACCGTGGCCGATGCTCCACAGACCACGAACACCGAGGGCGGCCCGACCGGCGTCCTCGACCGCTACTTCCACCTGTCGAGGCACGGCACCACCGTGCGCACGGAGGCCGTCGCCGGACTCACGACGTTCCTGGCGATGGCCTACATCGTGTTCGTCAACCCCGACATCCTCAGCGCCACGGGGATGGACTTCGGCGCCGTGTTCGTCGCCACGTGCCTGGCGGCCGCGATCGGCACCCTGATCATGGGGCTGTGGGCCAAGCTGCCGGTGGCCCAGGCACCTGGCATGGGCCTCAACGCCTTCTTCGCGTTCACGGTCGTCATCGGCATGGAGGTGCCGTGGGAGACCGCACTGGCCGCCACGTTCGTGTCCGGGGTGCTGTTCCTGGTCCTCGCGATCACCGGCGTGCGCCAGAAGGTCATCGATGCGATCCCGATGCAGCTGAAGCTGGCCGTGGGCGCCGGCATCGGGCTCTTCATCGCGTTCATCGGGCTGCAGAACGCCGGGGTGGTCGTGGCCGACGAGGCGACGCTGGTGGCCCTCGGCGACCTGACCTCGGGTGGGACGGCGCTGGCACTGTTCGGCATCGTCGCCACCGCGCTGCTGCTGCTGCGCGGCCTCAAGGGCGCCGTCTTCTACGGCATCGTCGTCACGGCCACCGTGGGCGTGCTGGTGGGCCTGATCGACACCCCGACCGGGGTCGTCGACACACCACCGAGCCTGGCACCGACCTTCGGCGCCGGGATCACGGCCCTCCCGGAACTGCTCAGCGTCCAGATGGCGGTCGTGGTCTTCACGATGCTGTTCGTCGACTTCTTCGACACCGCCGGGACCCTGATCGCGGTCACGAACCAGGCGGGGCTGCTCGACGAGCAGGGCCGGCTCCCCGCCGGCAACCGCGCGTTGGTCTCGGACGGCGCGGCCACCGTCGCGGGCGGCGTGCTCGGCACCTCGACGACGACCTCCTACATCGAGTCGTCGGCCGGCGTCGGGGCGGGAGGCCGGACCGGGCTGACCTCGGTGGTCACGGCCGGCCTGTTCCTGCTCGCGCTGCTGTTCTCGCCGTTGCTCGCCGTGGTCACCGCCGAGGTGACGGCACCCGCGCTGATCATCGTCGGCGTGATGATGGCGAGGGGACTCGGGGACATCGCGTGGGACGAGATGGAGGTCGCCATCCCCGCCTTCGTGACGGTGGTCGCGATGCCGCTGACCTACTCGATCGCCACCGGGATCGCGCTCGGTCTGATCCTGTTCCCGCTGCTGATGGTGTTCCGGGGCCGCGGACGCGAGGTCAGCCCGATCATGTACGGGCTGCTGGTGGTGTTCCTCGCCTACTTCGTGTGGTTCGCCGAGTGAGCCCCGGGCGCGCGAGGGCATCCTGCGCTCGGGACGCCTCAGCGCCCGGAGGCCGACGGGTCAGCCCGACCCGGACGTGAACGGGGGCCGGTCCGCCTCGAAGATGCTCGTCAGTTCGCGCCGGTCCCGCACGCCGACCTGTCGGTAGACGGCGGCGAGGTGGTTGTCCACCGTCCGCACGGAGACGCCCATGCGTGCGGCGATCTCCGGACCCCGGTGGCCGCGGAGGACCAGCGCGGCCGCCTCGCGGCGCCGTGGGCTCAAGGTCGCCCGAGCGACGCCGTCGAGCGCCGGCGTACGCGCCGAGTGGCAGGCGGCCGCCAGGGCCGTCGCGAGGGCGCGGGTCCCGGC
>SKTG01000002.1 GCA_007118045.1 Nitriliruptoraceae bacterium | reverse complement strand
TCACGCAGCCGCTCGAGCTCCTCGCGGACGCGTTCGAGTTCCTCGAGCCGTCGCGCGACGTCACCGAGCCGGACGTCCACGAGCTTCTCGACGTGGCGACAGGGTGGGTGGCCATCGTCGCGAACGGCGAGGATCTCGCGGATCTGACCCAGCGTCAGGCCGGCCTGCTGCGCCGCCCTTACGAAACGGATCCGTTCGATGACGGAGCGGTCGTAGTCGCGGTAGCCGCTCGGGGTCCTCGTGGGCGGTGCCAGCAACCCCTGGTCCTCGTAGAAGCGGAGCGTCCTCGGTGCGACACGGGTCCGTGCCGCGACCTCGCCGATCAGCATCACACGTCTCCTCGAGCCTTGACCTTCCAGTGTGGTGGAACCCGTAGCGTGGCGCAGGCGCCGGGCGAACGGAGGCGGTCACCATGGCTCGGGTCACTCTGCTCTCCGCGGACGGGTGCCCGAACGCGCCCTCGGTCCACACGTCGTTGCGGTCGCTCGCTGCGGAGCTCGGTTTCGACCTCGAGCATCGCCGGGTGGCGAGCTCGGCGGAAGCCGAGCACCTCGGCTTCCCCGGCTCACCGACCGTGCTCATCGACGGCCGCGACCCCTTCCGGGCCTCCGCCGGAACCGGCCTCTCCTGCCGGCTGTACGCGACCGAGGACGGGCTTCGCGGCATCCCACCGCGAAAGGAGCTCCGCGAAGCGCTCAGGGCGGCCACCGACACGAGCCTCCGGGGAAGCGAATAGTCTCGGTCGACGGTTCCTGCCACGATCCAGCCAGGGGTCCACGACCGCGACCCTCGGTTGCGGCCATCCGGCGATCCCGACACCGAACAGCGCTCGGCTCGGCCTGTACCGGGCGCTCGGCGAGCCGGGGTGACTGGTTCCGTTGGTGGTCGAGCTGGTGACCGACCGTCTCCGGTCGTCGGTGGGAGATGCGACAGCTCACCCCGACCGTGCGAACCTGGAACGGTCGAGGAGCGCGACATGACCGACGCCAGCCGCCACCAGACCGTGACCCCCTACCTTCTCTACGAGGACGCCGGTGCGGCGATCCGATGGCTGACACGAGCGTTCGGCTTCCGCGAACGACTGCGGTTCACGGACGAGCACGACGTGGTCACACACGCGGAGCTGGAGCTGGGCCACGGCGGGCTCGTGATGATCGGCCATCCCGGAGGCGGGTACCGCAGCCCCGGGCGGCTCGGCGCCCGCACGGCGATCACCCACGTCTACGTGGACGACGTGACCGCGCACTTCGAGCGTGCTCGAGCAGCCGGAGCGCGGATCACCCGCGAGCCGGCGGACGAGGCGTACGGCGACCGCCGCTACGACTGTGAGGATCTCGAGGGACACGCGTGGTCGTTCGCCGAGGTGCTCGAGGACGTCCCTGCCGAGCAGTGGGGAGCCACGTCGGCTTGAAGCTCGTCCTCAGGCCGCCTCGACGGGACACGGCGGTCACCCGGCCCCCCGCTCGCCCATCGTGGTGCCTATGCTGCGATGTGCCCCGTGTCGCGCCGAGGAGGCCGTCATGGCCGTCGTCTGCGAACTTCATCTTCGGGAGCGCGACCAGGACGATGCCGCCGCACTGGCCGCCCAGGTGGAGCGCCGGATCGAGGCCACGGGCTCGCCCCCCGAGGGGTTGATGTTCCTGTGCGTGCACCCGGAGCCGGGCGGGTTCCGCATCATGATGGTGTTCCGCTCGGCGGAGGCCGCACGCGCCGAGGTGGAGGGTCCTCTGCGGGCCGACGCTTCGGTGGTCGACCTCGAGCTGGGCGAGGCGACCATGGCCCCCGTCTGGAGCATGGCGTTCCCCGGACGCGCCTGAGACGGGGCAGGCTCCCGCCGGTTGACCGGCTCGGCCGCGGTGCCAGATGGGAACCTCGAAGTTCGCCGCCGCGGTCGACTCGGTACGGCGGATCGCGGGGGCTGGGCGCCTCGCGCCGATCGTGAAGCCCCGCCTGGTCGCGGACGACTTCGTACCGCTCCTTCGAAGCAACCCATCGCCGGGCCAGCCTGACGACGGCGCCCCGCGGACCGTTCCACGGCGCGTCATCCCGCCACGAGTGGTGAGGGATCAGCCGTCGATCGAGCTCACGTGGCCATGGGGGCTCGGGACTGCGCCCGGCGGACGAGGTTCTCGGGTCCCGCTCGTATGGGCCACGGAGGCGCTTTCCCCAGTCATGCGGAACGCATCGTTGTCGGCATGTGTGCGAGCTTTACAATGCATCCCACCTTATTTCGATACCCACTATCGGGACGGGAGACGGTCGGTGGAGGCTCGCGGCGACTGGTCGGCAACGCGGGAGGACAGCCCGCGTGTCGGCGGCCGGGCACCTCGAGCGGGGTCCGCGCTGATCGTCAACCGCCACGACAGCAAGGAGAGCACTCGCGATCGCAGCAGGAGAGGGAGCCGCGACCGGGGTGTGGGAGGCAGCCGCGGCCGCAGCCTCGGCTCCGGCCCGGCGACTGCCCGTGCGGGGGTGACAGCTCAGGTGGTGCGTGCTCGTTCGGGGCGTGGCAACGCCCCCGACGCGTCCGGTGCGCTGGCTTTGGTGCGGGAGGGCCGGGGTGGCTGGCAGCCGAGCTTGCCGGAGGGTTCGTCGACGGGCACGTCGTCGACGGCTTCGTCGATCTCCGCGCCCTCCCGGTCGAGCGCGCGGCAGCCGAGCCTGACCGAAACCTCCCCGCCCAGCCCGCCGTCGACGACCTGGTCCCCGTCTGGCCCGTCCCCGTCGCGCACGCCGGCATCGGGCTCTTCGAAGCCCGGCGGGTCAACGTCCGATCCGTCCGGGTCCGGTAGGAACTCCTCCCAGGCCACTGCGTCCACCGCCGCACCGTCCACGTCCAGCACGGCGACCTCCGGCGCCTCGGAGCCTGGCGGGGTGGTGGTGGTGGCGGCGGATGATCCTCGGGTGGTGGCCGCGTTGGAACAGCTTGCGGCAGGGATCGCAGCCGTGGCCGGGCTCGACACCGACGGGTTCTCGGATGAGGCGGTGCGTGGCCTGCTGCGCGGCGTACAGCCCCAGATCGATCGGCTCGCCGCGGTGCGTGCCAGACTCACCGGCGACCTGGCGGCCCGTGCCATCGCGGCGGCACCCCGGGAGCTCGGGTGAGTAGGGCGGCAGGAAGACGGCCGTGATGTTGTCGGGCATGGCCAGGTCGTTGGCGCAGTGCCAGCC
>SKTG01000133.1 GCA_007118045.1 Nitriliruptoraceae bacterium | reverse complement strand
GGCCGCGGTGGCCCCGTCGCCCCGACCCACAGGTGCGGCTCGCGGTAACGCCCCTCGTCCCGCTCCAGCTCGACGATCGCCGGCTTGAGCGCGCCCGGGACCAGGTACGGCCCGGACCCGGGCACCTCGAGCCCGAGCCACCGTTGCCATGCCGCGACGTCGGCGCGGGCCTCGAGCGAGCGGTCCACCCCGAGGACGGGCCGGTAGCCGGCCTGCCAGGCGGTGCGGAACCAGGGGTCGAACGGGGCCCCGTCACCGGTCACGGAGCTCGCGTAGCGACCGAAGGGGATCAACGGGTACGCGACCTTCGCGTGCGGACGCAGCAGCAACAGCGTCCGCCCGAGGCCGTGGTCACGGCGTCGCTCGTCGAGTCCCGCCACTACCGCCCGACCCACTCCGTGTCCGCGGGCCGCGGCCGCGACGGTGACGTCGAGCACTGCCAGCGTGTCCGCTCCGTCCTCGCCGGCCCGACCGAGCGCTTCGGCCGCTCCCGCAGCCGGTGCCCCGTCAGGTGTGCCGTCCCAGCGCAACCGAGCCGCCCGGACGGCCGCGACCGGACCGGCCTCGCCGAGGACCACCCAGGACAGCTCCGGGAGGTCCTCGGCCAGACGCTGCCGGCGCTGGCGCGTCAGCTCGACCAGGAACCTCGCGGCCACGTCGGCCTCGATGCTCTCCAGCGTCTCGACGCCACCCGGTCCGTCAGCCAGGCTGACCCAGCGCACCTCAGTGACCGTGGAAGGGCAGACCCGCCGCCGCCTGGAACGCCTCACCGATCGCCTCGTACAGCGACGGATGGGCGTGGGTGATCGCGGCCAGCTCAGCCGGCACGGCCTCCCACGTCGTGGCCATCGTCGCCTCACCGATCAGGTCGGTCGCGTGTGGCCCGACCAGGTGCACACCGAGGACCGACCCACCGTCGCCGGGAGCGCCGGTCGGCGGGCTCCCCGCCGCGTGCACGACCTTCACGGATCCGTCCGAGCCATGGATGATGCCCTTGGCGTTCGCCCGCAGCGAGTACGAGGTCGTCGTGACCGCGTCGTCACCCAGACGCTCGCGCGCCTCGGCCTCGGTCAACCCGACCGAGGCGACCTCCGGGTGGCAGTAGGTCACCCGGGGGGTGTGTACGTGGTCGACCGGCCGCACGTCCTCCACGCCGGCGATGCGGTCCGCGACCGCGAAGCCCTCGGCGAAGGCGGCGTGCGCGAGCGCGAGCGTCGGACGGACGTCACCCACGGCCCAGAGGCCGTCGACCTCGGTGGCGCCGTACGCGTCCGTGGTCACGAACCCGCGGTCGTCGACCACCCCCAACTCCTCGGCACCGGTGTCGGCGGTGTTCGGCGCCCGCCCCACGGCAACCAGCACCCGGTCGGCGTCCAGGCTGCGCTCCTGACCGGCCACCTCCACGCCGACGCGGGCGGAACCGCCATCGACGGTCACACCCGTCACGCGCGCCGACGTCAGCACCTCGATGCCCTTGCGCCGGAAGGTGGTCTCCAGGGCTGCGGAGCTGTCCGCGTCCTCCAGGGGCAGCACACGGTCCAGGGCCTCCACGACCGTGACCTGACCGCCCATCGGGTGCCACATCGAGGCGAACTCCATCCCGATCGCCCCGGCGCCGATGATCACGGCCCGTTCCGGTGGCGTGGTGAACCACAGGGCCTGATCCGAGGTCTGGACCACCTCGCCGTCGATCTCGACGCCGGGCAACGTGCGCGGCGACGAACCGGTCGCGAGCACCACCTGGCGACCGGCGACGCGGGTCGTCTCCCCACCGCCGGTCGGGGTCACCTCGACGACCAGCTCGCCGTCGTCCCCGCGTACGACCCGACCGCGACCGGCGTGCAACGTCGTGCGCTTGCGGGCCAGGAACTCCAACCCCTTGTGCAGCTTGCCGATGACGTCGTCGCGGAAGGCGGACAGCGCTTGCCCGTCGATCCCCTCGTAGCGCAGCCGCAGGCCCAGGCTCTCCGCCCGGTTCACCTCGGTCAGCACCTCCGCGACGTGCAGGACCGCCTTGGACGGGATGCAACCCCGGTGCAGGCAGGTCCCGCCGATCTCCGCCTCCTCCACCATGGCGACGTCCAGGCCACGCGCGGCGGCGCGGAAGGCGACCGCGTACCCGCCGGGGCCGCCCCCGACGACGACGATGTCGTGGCTCACGTTGGCTCCTCGAGGTTGGGGCCGTGCTCGCGACGGCCCGTCGCGTCCGGGTTCGGGCGGGCGGCCCGTCAGACGTGCAGCAGCAGCTTGCCGGGCTGTTCGCACATCTCCGAGACGTACGTGACGAAGCGGCCGGCCTCACCGCCGTCGCAGATGCGGTGATCGAAGGCGAGCGTGAAGCGTGCGACGCGCCGAACGGCGAGCTCGCCGTCGACCACCCACGGACGCTCGCGGATGGCGCCGACGCCGAGGATCGCGCCCTCGGGATGGTTGATGATCGGGTCGCCGTCGTCGTTGCCGAACGCCCCGTAGTTGTTGACGGTGAACGTGCCACCCGTGAGCGCGGCGGGACCGATCGAGCCGTCCCGTGCCTGTCCGGCGAGTTCGCCGAGCTCCAGGGCCAGCTGAAGCGTCGACTTGGTGTGCGCGTCCTTGATGTTGGGCACCATCAGGCCGGCGTCGGTGTCGGCCGCGAAGCCGAGGTTGATGTGCTCCAGTAGCTCGATCCGCGCCCCGTCGTCGTCGCGGTGGAAACGGGCGTTGAGGGTCGGGAAGCGCCGGAGTCCGATGATCGCCGCTCGCATGATCAGAACGAACGGCGTGATCTTGACGTCGAAGCCCTGCGCCCGCGCCTGCTCGGTGAGGACCTGACGCAGCTCCCAGAGCTCGGTGAGATCCGCGTCGGACGAGCAGGTGGCCTCCGGGATGTCACGGCGGGAGAGCTCCATCTTCTCCACGATGCGCTTGCGGATGCCCTTGACGGTCTCGACCTCTCCCGGGGTCCTCCCGCGGAAGCCGGGGACCGGCTTCTCGCCGCCGACGGCGTGCAGGGTCGGGGCTTCCGGGGCTGCGGGCGTCGGTGCGGGCGAAGCCGCCGGCCCCTCCTCCGGTGCACCGCTCGCCGCCGCCTGCACGTCCTCACGCGTGATGACCCCGTCGGGACCGGAGCCGGGCGCGATCGCGGCCAGATCGACACCGAGGTCCTTGGCGAGCTTGCGCACCGGTGGCTTGGCCAACGGCCTGCCGGCCGGCTC
>SKTG01000470.1 GCA_007118045.1 Nitriliruptoraceae bacterium | reverse complement strand
GTTCGGCGTCGAGCTCCGCCGCGACCCGCGGGCCCCGGACCAGCAGCAGGTCCGCCCGGATCGGCGTCGACCCGAGGGCCAGCTCCAGCTCACCACGGTGCAGGCAGGCGCGCAGGCGTGGCGCCAGGGGGTGCCGGGCGGACAGCAACGTCGTGTCGAGCTGCAGCAGGGCGGTGCGGTGCCCGGCCCGTGCCTGGATCGCGATCTCCTCGGCGAGCGCGGCGGAGGAGCCGCCGGGGAGGCGACCATCGGCGACGATGACGATGTCGAAGTGGCGGGTCACGTGCTCACGATCCGTGTGGGGCCGGGCCGGCGGCGCGATGCTAGGTGACCACGGCGCCGCGCCCGGTGACGCCGGCTGCGCGTACCGGCCGGCAACCGAGGTCCCGGCCCCACGCGGGGACCGGGACCTCGTGGGTCGGGGACGAGGGTGCTACGACGTGGTGTCGAGCTCGATGTCGTCCTGGCCACCGTCGGGCAGCTGACCGCGGATCGCACCCGGGTTGGGGTGATCCTCCGTGTGGTAGTTCACGTAGTAACCCTCGGGGGCGTCCAGGATGTCCAGGATCGTGGCGTTGTCCAGTCCCACCTCGGCGCTCAGCGTCGCGGTCCCCTCGTCGTCGGACCAGGACACGGCGGCCGGCGAGTCGGCGAAGGTCAACACGATCGGACCGTTCTCGTCCAGCCCACCCTCGTGCAGGTGCAGCGGTCCGGTCTCACCCACCGCGGTCGGGGCGGAGCTGAGATCCTCGGCGGCGAAGTCGATCACGACCGTGCCGAAACCACCGGCCGCGGTGATCAACGTGAGCTCGGCCTGCCCGGTCGCGGGCTCGTCACCCTGGCCGAACGCCCCGTCGTCGACCTCGTTGAGCCAGCTCATGGTGACCTCGAACGAGCCGGACTCGGCGTCGAACGTGCGCAGCCAGTGGGCGATCTCGTCGAGGTAGTCGGCCCCCTGCATCACGAAGGTGGCCATCTGGGCGCGAGATACCGCGACCGACGGGGAGTAGTCCCCATCGCCGGTCCCCGTCACGATGTCCTGGGCCGCGAGCCGGTTGATGTTCTCGACGTGGGTGTTGTCGGCGGAGACGTCGCCGAACGCCGGATCGGTGCCGGCCTGTGGGGGACGCTGACCGTCGACGGCCCCGTTGTGCGCGTAGTCGATCGCGTTGGCCACGAAGGTCGCCATCGCGTCGCGCCGGACGGGGTCGGCCGGGTCGTACTGGCCCTCACCGGTGCCGAGCACCAGGCCGTTGAAGGCGAGCTTGTTGATCCCGTCCTGGTGCGTGGTGCCGTCGATGTCCTCGAACTCGTCCTCGGGCGGTGTGTCCAGCTCCTCGCCGGTGGCGGTCTCGATCAGGTTGGCGATGAACGTCGCCATCTGGCCGCGGTTGACGTTGGTGAGCGGCCGGTACTCGCGTTCGGCCACACCCTGCGCGATCGCGTACTGGGCCATGCAGTTGATGTTGGCCGCGTGGATCTGCGCCCCCTCGAGGTCGTCGAAGCGGTCCTCCGCCGACTCTCCGGGCGGCGGGCAGACGGCCTCGGTGCCGCGGGCGTCAGCAGCCGCCGCCCCGGCCGGGACCATCGCGAACAGCAGGGCCGCGGCGGCGACGGGCGCGAGACGTCGGGAGCCTCGGAACGTGCGGGTGGTGCGTACCACGTTGCCTCCTCATGGGTAGGTGGCAGCAGGGTAACGAGGTCGGAATACCGAACGGTCGGTCGGGGCGGATGCGCAGCCGCACGTCTCCTGCCCTGGGGCCACGCATCGAGACGGCTACGGACCCAGAGGGTCACGCCTCGAGGAGGGAGGCGTCGAAGCCGCGGCGGTCGATGCCGGCCCAGTTGCCCTTGGGGTCGTAGGTGTGGTCCCCGTGACGCA
This sequence comes from Nitriliruptoraceae bacterium, assembly GCA_007118045.1. Lineage (GTDB taxonomy): Bacteria > Actinomycetota > Nitriliruptoria > Nitriliruptorales > Nitriliruptoraceae > SKTG01. The sequence continues at coordinate 1,333 of SKTG01000470.1, read as the reverse complement.
CGCGGACGTAGCCGTAGCGGTGCGCCGAGTAGCAGGACCCGCCCTCGAGGTGCACGGCGCGGACCAGCTCGGTGTCGACCGCGTCCGGGACATGGCGCCAGCGCAGCCGACGCAGGTCGTCCGCGGCGAGCAGCAGCGTCCCGCCGGGCAGATGGTCCTCCCACCGTTCCTCCCCGCCGGGCGGAGGGTGGATCGTGCGGTCGGTCTCCTCGTCGTGGACACCGTGCACGCGGCGACCGACCAGCGTGGCGCCGCTGTAGCGCCAGGCCAGCAGCTGGTCGCCGAGGTGGTCCGTGCCGTAGCGATCGTCGTCGTCCATCTTGGCCACGTACGCGCCGGTCGCGACGTCGATGCCGGCGTCCAGCACGGCTCCGAGCGGTCGGTGCGCGGGCACCCGCTGCACGATGGTCCCCGGCGGCAGGCCGTCGGGCAGGCGCGCATCGCCGTGGGGGAGCAGCACCAGCTCGACGTCGGGGTGATGCTGGGCGGCGAGGTCGGCGAGCACCTGGCCCACCCGATCCGGCCGGCGGGTCGGCAGCAGCACGCTGATCCGTGTCGACGGGGGGTCCGCGAACCCCAACCGGCTCGCGAGGTCGACCAGACGCCGCCAGGTGGTGTGGTGCGCGTGGACACGACGTCGCAGCCGCACGGAGACACGGCGCCGCAACGCCGAGTCGTCCACCAGGGTCGCCGCGCGCTCGAACACCGTGTCGGCCGGGCCCACCACCGTGGAAGCCACCGGTCCGAGCGCCCGTTCCAGGTCCGGGTCGGGGCCGGTCACCACGACCGCGCCCGCTGCCATCAGCTCCAGGCACCGCCGAACGCCGAGGTCGGCGACCGCGGGCAGGGCGACGACCGGCTGGTACCGGGCGGCTGCCGGGTCGAGCGTCCTGGCCTCGGCCGGGGTCAGCGGACGCTCACGGCGGGGGTCGTCGAGACCGACGGGCTGCCAGATAGCCGCGTCGACGGCCGGGAGCCCGAGGCCGTCCGGGCCGTCGGCCGGTTCCCGCGCCAGGTGGAGGGCGGACCGTGGCAGCGCCGTCTCCGCCCGAGCATCGTCGGTCACGATCGCAGCGCCCACCTCGGTCGCGAGCTCGTGGAGCTCACGCAGCAGGCTGGCCGACCACCCCTGCACGTCGTCGATGAGGAGCAGGTCCGGCCGGTCGCGACGCAGCACCGTGCCGGCGTCCTCGGGGGTCAGGCGCTCGTGGACGGCGGTCGAGGCCAGCAGGTGGCCGGGGCCGGTGTGGACGGCCCGCAGCTGGGGCAGTGGCCGTCGGACCGGCACGGTCGCGGGGCCGGGCACGTCGCGCCGCGGGCCCCGGCCGCGCAG
>SKTG01000396.1 GCA_007118045.1 Nitriliruptoraceae bacterium | reverse complement strand
TCGGCAGCCCAGCTGATGTTGTCGTGATGAGCGTTGTCGTCGCTGACGTCCGGGAAGCGGTCCGTGGCGAGTGCCGCCCCCGCGGTGAGCAGCACGACCAGGCTGGTCAGAACGATGATCTTGCGCATGACAGGTCCTTCCTCGTAGGCGTCGGTGGGGACGGTCTCCGGCGCGAGCCGCCAGGTGGCAACCCGCGGGACACGGCCGCCGTGTGACGCGGGGTGACGGTGCGGTCGCCTCCAGCCACAGCGGCGAGCGCGATGAGCGCCGAACCTCCGGGTCGGCCGTCGCGCGGTGCCTCACGCGGGGGATGGCCGGTCGTGCCGTTCCCACCCTCGCTCACCCCCAGAGCCGCACGGGCACGCGGGTCCAGTAGCCGGCACCGCTACGCCGTGCGCAGTTCGATGCTCCGGGAACGGTCGAAGGAGGTCAACCGTCGCGCCGGTCCGGTTTCCGGGTGGTGATCGTGGGAACCGCTTCAGCTTCGTCGGAGGGGCCGACGGGTAGGGGGAGCGCGACCTACCAGCCAGGGCCGCCCCACCGATCGACGACGACAGAAGCAGGGGACGTCGTCGAGGGGCGGCCCGCCCGGAGCCGTCACATCCGCATGGATCGGCTGATCCGAGCGGTTTCGGAGCCTGGTCTCCGTCCGGTGATCTGGGGTGATCCAGACGGGATGTCGTGCGCCCTTCGGCCCCTGCGAGACAACGAGAGGTGCAAGTGATGGTGAGAACACGACGGTTGGTCGCCGGCTTGGTCGCCGGCGCCCTGACCCTGACATCGCCGGTGGCGTACGTCGTCACCGAGCTCGGCTCGCAGGATCCGTGCGACGGAGCCGTGAGTGGTCGCTTCGACGACGTTGCCGAGAGCAACGTCCACGCTGACAACATCGACTGCATCGCCGCGTACGGCATCACGCAGGGGGTCGGCGGGGGCAACTACGACCCGGGTGGCCACGTGCCCCGTGGGCAGATGGCCTCCTTCCTGGTGTCCTTCGCCGAGGTGGCGCTGGACGAGCGCTTCGCCGCTGCCGACGGCTCGGACTTCACCGACATCGCGGGTACCACGCACGAATCCAACATCGAGCTCGCTGCGCGCCACGGGATCACGCAGGGAGTGACACCGACCACCTACCGGCCCAACGTGGAGGTCAGCCGCGAGCAGATGGCATCGCTCGTCGCGGGCACGCTCGAGCTCGTGGGGCTCGATCTCGACCGCGACGCAGCCGGGGTGTTCGAGGACACCGGCGGGTCCGTGCACGAGGGCAACATCAACGCACTCGCTGAGCTCGGGATCGTCGCCGGCATCGGCGACGGTTCGTACCGTCCGTCGGGGCCGGTCTCCCGCGCCCAGATGGCGAGCTTCCTGGCCGCGGCGATGCGCGCGCTCGATGCCGCTGGGCTGTGGGAGGGTGAGATCGAGCCGAGCACAGGGCCCGAGCTGCTGCACGCCCGTGGGAGCGGAGACGGGTCCGCGGACACGGTCGAGGTCATCTGGGACCAGGAGGTCGAGGTCGTCGGTGACGCCACCGGCCTGACGGTCCACGAGGGTGGCGGGGCGCAGACGCTCGTCGCGTCCGGAGCATCCGTCAGCCAACAGGCCGACACGGTGCTGGAGTTGACGCTGTACGGCGATCTCTCGGACGCGACGACCTACTGGCTGCGAGTCGCTGCGGGCACCGTCGAGGGCTCGACGGGGTTGATGAACGCCGACGAGGAGCTGCTCTTCACGTTCTCGGTCAGCGAGCCGGCCGAGGGGCGCGCGAGCATCGAGCGGATCGCGGTGGACGGCGACGAGGTCTCGGCCGGCACCACCGTCGCTACCGAGGAGACGGAGGTCCAGGTGACGGGTAAGGCCTCCGCCGAGGGGGCGACGGTCCGGTCCGTCGAGTTGCGTCGGGACGGAGGGGACTGGCAGGAGGTGGCACCCGACAGCGGGGCGTTCGACAGCCAGCAGGAGGACTTCACCGCCGAGGTGGATGAGCTCGCCGAAGGTGTCGTGCTCCTCGAGCTCCGTGCGGGCGTCGCCGGGTCCGACGGTTGGTCCGAGGCGTTCGCTTTCGCGTTGGATGTGTCGGCCCCAGACGATGGGTCCGAGCCGGACGACGAGCCCGATGAGGAGCCGGATGTCGTTTCGATCGAGTCCATCGTCACCGAGCCGGAGCACGACCGCCTGGTCGTGACGTTCTCCGACGACGTCGTGTGCCCCGACACAGCCAACGGCCGCGCAGCCTGGGACTTCCGCAACGACAGTAGTTGGGATGGTGCACTTGCTCAGGGTGTCCCGGACAGCGTGACCGAGGCGGCTTCAGCTGCGACTTGCTTGCTGCAGTACGAGTCAGGTGTCTCGGTGGGTGACTACGGGACGGCTACCTATCAGCAGCCGGGCTCCCCGTCTGACCAGGTCGTGGACGGAGCAGGCACGGCCGTTCCCACCCATGAGCACGTTACGGTGCTGGACGGTGCTGCACCGACTTTCGACGACATCAGCGTCAGTGGTGATGACGGACGCATCGAGCTTTCCTTCAGCGAGCCCATCGCGTGTGTCTCGACAGGGGTCTCGAAGTTCTCGGTCGGGTGGGACGGGCAGACGCGGCAGGTCACAGCTGTCGAGTGCGAGGGGAAGAGCTCTATAAGTATCGGCCTTGTGATGGAGACCCCACCCCGGAACCAGGTGATCGTCTCAGTGCTCGATGGCGAACCTGTGACCGACGAATCGGGAGTCAACGCGGTCGAACAGCCTGCGGTCCAGAGCATCTTCGTGCCCTAGCCGCGGAATCAGCTGTGGGGTCTGGCGCCACCCGGACCCCACAGCTGGTCATCACTGGATCCAGTAGACGTCCACATCGCTCGCTTCCAGCGTCGCCTCGAAGCGGTCGGGGTACGCGTCGAGCAGGATCTGGGCCTGCGAGGACCGCCGCGGGTGGATCTCCATGACGATGAGCAGGTCGGCATGGTCGACCTGGGCGAGGAGTTGAGCGGGATCCGTGGTGTAAGCGATCGGATCGACGGGGCGGTCGAGTTGGTGGGCGATCTCGCGGTAGTCGAACGAGACCAGCCGGTCGTCGGGTGACAGTTCCTCGCTCGCCCAGCCATCGAGCTCCTTCAGCGCGGCATGGTGACCGGCGAGCCCCTCCCGACCTGCCTCGCTGCGATCGACCAGCGCCGGGTACGACGACACGGTGAGCATCGCCAGCACGACGGCTCCGAGCGCGAC
>SKTG01000439.1 GCA_007118045.1 Nitriliruptoraceae bacterium | reverse complement strand
GGTTGCCGGCGAAGAACTGCACGCTGCCGCGAGCGAGCGACATCGCGCTCACCTCGAACGCGGGGTGGACCTCGGAGGGTTCGGTCGTGTCCCCTTCGAAGTCGAACAGTGCGACCCGCACCGGGTCGTCGTGCCCATCGGCGGACGCCATACCGGGAGGCAGCAGCGTGAGGGCGAGTGCGACGGCGCTGAAGAGGGCGAGCGCGGCTCTGCCGACGGGTCTCGTGACGGTGGTCATCCGGGCGGTCCTTGGTCCGTGGGGCGTGGCACCACATCCGTGGGGGCGTGATGCCTGGGGGCGCGGCACCACCTCGGGAGCCAAGTTGGCCGGTTCGCAGGCCGTGGCTCGGAACCACGAGACGGCTCGGGTGCGTGTGCGCACCGCGCGTCCTGTCCGAACGGCGTAGCTCACTCGCCGCTCACCGCCGGTCGGCCCGTCGCCAGACGTGGCCACTGCACCACCGAACGTCCCAGTGCCCGCGTTCGTTCGCGCCCGCCGCCCACGGTGGCGGGAGGAGGACGGCGACGGTGGGGGCGTCTAGCCGAACGACCGACGCGGGCACCGGCTCTCCGGGATCGATGTCTTCGACGGACACGATGCAGCGGGGGTGACCGGGGAGCGGGCGAAGCCCAGGTGCGGGGCCAGACGTGGTGGACGATCTCCCCAGGTGGGTGACCGAGGTGCTTGGCGAACATGCGTACCTGCGTTACCGTGCATCCAACGTTATATCGATACCGCGCATAGCATCCTGTGGGGGATGCTCGATGGAGACTCGGGGGAGCTGGGCGGTCGGGCGGGGCCGTGCGTCGCGGGCCGCGATCAGGGATCGTGCGACGGGACCAACGTCCCGGACGTGGCGGGGCGAGGTCGTCGTGGGGCGTCACCCCGGCCGTGGCCGCCCCGCCGCGGTTGTCGGATCGTTGGTACGGGAGGGGCGGGGCGGGTGGCAACCGCGGCTGACCGAGACGGCCACGAGCGAGCCGGTACCCGCGGCCCCGAGAACGCCGGCTGCCGGTGGCCCGTCGAGAGACCGCCTGTCGAGAGACCGCCCTTCCAGGGCCGGTTCGGCCACCTCGGGCTCGCCGACGTCGCGCTCGGCCACCTCTGGCTCGCTCGAGCCTGGCGCGGGCACGGCGGCATCCACTCCGGGTTCGTCGTCTGGCCGGCCCATGGCAGCAGCTTCGGCGTCGGGATCAGCGGGATCTGGCTTCAGCCCGAGGGGCCCCGAGGCGTCCTCGACGGGTGTCGGGCCGGACGATGAGGTGGTGGCGGGGGTATTGGAACGGTTGGTGGGGGCGGTCGACGCGGTCGCCGGGCTCGATCTGGACGTGGTCTCGGATGAGGGGTTGCGAAGCCTGTTGCGTGGGGTGCAGCCACAGCTGGACCGGTTGTCGGCGGTGCGTGCCAGGGTCTCGGGTGATCTGACGGCGCGGGCGGTCGCGGCGGCCCCTCGGGGCAAGGAGGCGTCCGCGGCGCGGAAGTCGCGTCAGTTCCTCCACGACGAGTTGCACCTCTCGCCCTCGGAGGCCAAGGACACCGCGGAGGCGGGTCGCAAGCTGCGTGACACGCCGGACACCGCGAAACGTTTCGGTGCCGGGGCCATCGGGCAGGGCCACGCCAAGGTCATCACCGACACGCTCGCCCAGGTCGACCCGGCCCAGCGTGACGAGCTCGAGGCGTTGCTGCTGGAGCAAGCCACCAAGGTCGATCCGGTCGAACTCGGACGGATCGCGCGGCGTGAGCTCGCCCGTCGCGACCCCGCCTCCGCGGAGGAAGCGGCCCGGCGCCGGCACGAGCGCCGGGCCGGGTCGGTCACCCAGGGTGCGGACGGGGGCGTGCATGTGCGGGCGAGCCTGTACGGGCTGGCAGGGGAGCGGGCGTTGACCGCGTTCATGGCCTTCCGCAGCCACGACGGCAAGGACGAGCGGCGCTCCAACGCCCAGCAGGGCGCCGACGCCCTCGAGGCCATCTTCGACGCCGCGCTGCGTACCGGTGAGGCGCCGACCCAGCACGGGGTGCGCCCCCACGTGCTGGTCACCGTGCCCTGGTCCGAACTGGTGGCTCAGGCGGGGGTCGCCGAGCTGGGGTTCACCGGGCCGGTGACCATGGCCGAGCTGGGTCCGCTGCTGGCCGACTGTGACCTCACCCGCGTGGTGCTGAACGCCGACTCGGTGCCCATCGAGGTGTCCAAACGCACCCGCTACATCCCCACCGGCCTGTGGGCCGCACTGGTCGCCCGCGACGGCGGGTGTGCGTGGCCGGGCTGTGACGCCCCACCCGCCTGGTGTCAAGCCGCCCACGGCAACATCCCCTACCGCCACGACGGCAAGCTCAAGCTCGCGGATGCCGCGTTGCTGTGCCTACGTCACCACCGTCGCTTCGACCACGGCCCCTGGAAACTGACCGTCGACGGCAACCAGGTCACCTTCCACCGCACCGACCACACCGACCGCACCGACCGCACCCACCGCGCCGACGGATCCGACCGCACCGACGGATCCGACCGCGCCGACGGATCCGACCGCACCGACGGAGCCGACCGCACCGAGGGGTCCGACCCACCCAGCAACGCCGACCCACCCGATGCATCCAACCCATCGGCCGACGACCCCGACCGGGCCCACCCACCGGGAGCCGACCCCGGCCGGGCCCACCCACCGGGAGGCGACCCCGACCGGGCCAGCGACCCCGGCCGCGCACCACCGTGAGCACCACACCAGGGCCGTAGCATCACCCGCCGGAGACCACGCCACGCGACCGCCGACGAGCGAGCCGACCCGGTGCGCCGACCCGGTGCAACACGTTCGCCGGCGCGAACGCCACGGTCGTGAGCTCGTGCGGTCGGGGCGGTCGACCCGAGCCTCCGGCGACGCTCGACGCGTCACACCCGCGGCCGTACGACGTCCTCGTCGGTCCTCGTCGGTCCTCGCGCGTCATCGTCCGCGGTGAGGCCTTGGCCGATGCTGGATCGGCTCGGCGCGCTCGACCGGTGCCGGGGCGCGTCAGCGCCGCTCGCGGCGGACCTCACGGTGAGAGCGGTCCCCCGCCACCACTCCGGCCTCGGCGAGTGCCGTCACCCAGTCGGCGTCTGCCGGTGGCCGCGGTGGCCCCGTCGCCCCGACCCACAGGTGCGGCTCGCGGTAACGCCCCTCGTCCCGCTCCAGCTCGACGATCGCCGGCTTGAGCGCGCCCGGGACCAGGTACGGCCCGGACCCGG
>SKTG01000049.1 GCA_007118045.1 Nitriliruptoraceae bacterium | reverse complement strand
GATCTTCGAGGAGGAGGGCATCGAGATGCCCGAGCGCCCCACCTGGGACGAGGTCGCCGACATCGCCAGGGAGCTACACGACCCGGACGAGAACTTCTACGGCATCTGCCTGCGTGGCGCCGCCGGGTGGGGCGCCAACCTGGCACCCCTGAACACGGTCGTGAACACCTTCGGCGGCATCTGGTACGACATGGACTGGAACGCCCAGCTCGATCAGCCCGAGTTCATCGAGGCCGTCCAGTTCTACGTCGACCTCCTCGACGACGCCGGTCAGCCCGACCCGGCCAGCGACAGCTTCACGGAGTGCCTCCCGCTGTTCGCCGGCGGGGACGTGGCGATGTGGTACGACGCGACCTCGGCGGTGACCACGGTCGAGGACCCCGACGCGAGCGATGTCGCGGGCAACGTGGGTTACGCCTACGCGCCCGTCCGCGACACCGATGCGGCCGGCTGGCTGTGGGCGTGGGCGATGGCCATCCCGGCGAGCTCCGACAACCAGGAGGCGGCGTGGGAGTTCGTCCGCTGGTCGACCTCCAAGGACTACCACCGCTTGGTCGGTGAGGAGATCGGGTGGGAACGGACACCGCCGGGAGCACGCGAGTCCACGTACGACATCCCCGAGTACCAGGAGGTCTCCGAGGCCTACGGCGACATCTACCTCGACTCCATGCTCGAGGTGGACGCCGAGAACCCCGGCGTCGAGGAGACCCCCTACATCGGCATCCAGTGGATCGGCATCCCGGAGTTCCAGGACCTCGGCACCGACGTCAGCCAGGAGATCGCCGACGCCATCGCCGGGAACCAATCGGTCGAGGACGCCATGGAAGAGGGGCAACGCCTCGCGGAACAGGTGGCGGAGCAGGGCGGCTACCGCGACTGACCTCACCGGTGCCGGCCGCGGGGCGATGACCCGCGGTCGGCACCCGCCGACGGGCCACTCCTAGCCCCAGGGGACATCTCATGGCCAAGCTGAAGGAACGGGCCCGGCGGGAGGAAGACGACACCGCGAAGAAGGCGGCGCCCTCAGGTGAGAGCGGTATCGGCGGCATGCGCATGACGCCGTGGCGCCGGCGGGCACCCCTGATGCCGGCGCTGATCTGGGTGATCGTCTTCACCCAGATCCCCATGGCCATGACGCTGTTCTACAGCACGCAGCGCTGGAACATGATGCGCCCGGATCAGCGCGGCTTCGCCGGGTTCGACAACTACGCGTTCATCCTCCAGGACCCGCAGTTCCGCAACGCGCTGCTCAACACGGTCGTGCTCACCGTGGCGGCCGTGGTCTTCTCCCTGCTGATCGGCCTGGGCTTCGCGTTGCTGCTCAACCGGCAGTTCCCGGGGCGCGGGTTCGCCCGGACGCTGTTCATCACCCCGTTCCTGGTCATGCCCGTCGCCGCAGCGCTGCTGTGGAAGTACATCATGTTCGACCCCGTGTACGGGCTGCTGAACGTCGTGCTCGACCCGATCTTCGGCCAGATCAACTGGGCGACCAGCTTGCCGATGACCTCGATCGTCATCGTCGTGGTCTGGCAGTGGACCCCGTTCTTCATGCTGATCCAGCTCGCCGGGCTCCAGAGCCAGGACGTCGAGCAGCACGAGGCCATGCAGACGGATGGCGCGGGCAAGCTGGCGATCTTCCGCTTCCTCACCCTGCCGGCCCTGCGGCCGTACATGGAGCTCTCGGTGCTGCTGGGCACCGTCTTCATCGTGCAGACCTTCGATGCGATCTTCATGATCACACAGGGCGGACCGGGGCAATCGACCACCAACGTGCCGTTCTTCGTCTACCTCCAGGCCTTCCGTGCCCTGGACGTCGGTCAGGCCGCGGCGGCGGCGGTGATCGTGGTGATCGCCACGATCATCATCGCCATGATCGCCCTGCGCAGCATGAGCCAGATCTTCCAGGTCGGAGAGCAGCGATGAGCGACACCACCCTCAAGCGGCCGGAGGCTGCCGACGCTCCCGCGGAGCCGGAGCCGGAGCCGTCGAGCAGGAGCGCGGTGCGGCGACGCCTCGGCTCTCCACTGCTGACCGCGTTCACCTTCTTCCTCGCGATCCTGATGGTGTGGCCGGCGTTCTGGATGGTCCTGACCGCCTTCAAGACCGAACGGGCGGCGCTGACCATCCCGCCGACCCTGCTGTTCGAACCGACGCTCGAGCAGTTCGAGGGGGTCTTCAGCGGCAACTTCCCCCCGTACGTCTTCAACTCGGTGTTCGCCACCGTCGTCTCCACCGCCATCGTCCTGCTGCTCGCTCTCCCCGCGGCCTGGGCGCTGTCCGTCCAGTCCGTCAAGCGGGCTCAGGACGCGCTGTTCTTCTTCATCTCGACGAGGATGTTGCCGCTCGTCGGAGCCGTGATCCCGATCTACGTGATCTCACGTGACCTCGGCCTGTTGGACAACGTGACCGCGCTGACCATGGTCTACACCGCGATGAACCTGCCGATCGCGATCTGGGTGTTGCGTTCCTTCCTCCTCGAGGTCCCCAGCGAGGTCATCGAAGCCGCCATGGTCGACGGCGCCAACCTGTCCCAGCTGATACGCAAGATCCTGGTGCCCATCATCCTGCCGGGTCTGGCCGCCACCGCGTTGATCTGCGTGATCTTCTCCTGGAACGAGTTCCTCTTCGCCGTGAACCTGACGAGCACGTCGGCCCCGACGGTCCCGGTCTACCTCGTCGGGTTCATCACCGCGGAAGGCCTGTTCTGGGCCCAGCTCTCCGCGGCGGCGACGATGGCGAGCCTGCCGGTGCTGCTCGCGGGATGGCTCGCGCAGAAGCAGCTGGTCCGCGGCCTGTCGTTCGGTGCCGTCAAGTGAGCCTCGCCTGACGGGCCGCGCGTCGGATGGCGCTCAGCGGGCCGGGATCCAGGTGTCCATGGTCTGCCTGACCCCGTCGGCACGGATGCCGTTCACGGCCTCACGGAAGGTCGACAGGAAGCGCTCGTCCGCCGGCAGATCCTCGCCGAAGACCGCTTGGAACCCCAGGAACGCGGCCGGGTCGTCCTCGGACGCCCTGGCGTAGCCCTGCGCTTCGTCCAGACGTGGATCCGGAGCCGGGTCGATCGGTGCCCCACTCTCCGCACGACCCCGGAGGTACTCGCACCAGCCGGCCAACGCGAGCGTGGCGAGGCGTATCGGTCCCCCGGCCGCCAGCTGCTTGCGGACCGTGGGCAGGAGGAACTTCGGGAACTTCGGTGACCCGTCCAGGCACAGGCGCTC
>SKTG01000486.1 GCA_007118045.1 Nitriliruptoraceae bacterium | reverse complement strand
TGCCGGCGGGGCCGTACCGCCACGCATCGGCGACGAGGGTGTCGAGGTCGGTGCGCTGTGGCGACCAGCCGAGCAGTTCGCGTGCGCGTGCCGACGAGGCGACCAACGACGAGGGGTCGCCGGGACGTCGCGGCGCGGCGTCGGCGGGAATGGCGTGGCCGGTCACGCGCCGGGCGGCCTCGAGGACCTCGAGGACGGAGAAGCCGGTGCCACTGCCGAGGTTGAGGGTCAGCAGACCGTGCTCGTGGAGCTGTTCGATCGCGCGGACGTGCGCATCCGCCAGGTCCGCGACGTGCACGTAGTCGCGCACGGCGGTCCCGTCCGGGGTCGCGTAGTCGGTGCCGAAGACCGCGACGCGTTCGCGGGTGCCGGCCGCGACCTGGAGCACCAGCGGGATCAGGTGGGTCTCTGGATCGTGGTGCTCGCCGCGACCGGACGTGGCCCCAGCCGCGTTGAAGTAGCGCAGGCTCGCGGCCCTGAGCCCGTGGACACGGTGGTGCCACGCCAGCATGCGCTCGATCAGCAGCTTCGACTCGCCGTACGCGTTGGTCGGGACCGTCGCGGTGTCCTCCTCGATCGGGATCCGCTCGGGCTCGCCGTACACGGCGGCCGTGGAGGACAGGACGAAGCGACCGACCCCGTGTGCGATCAGGCTGGCCAGCAGGGTCGCGGATCCACCGGTGTTCACCCGGAAGAAGCGCTCGGGTGTCACCATCGACTCGCCCGCTTCGATCAGCGCCGCGAAGTGGACGCAGGCGTCGAACCCCCCGTCGGCGACGAGCGTCTCGACCGCGACGCGATCGGTCACGTCGGCGCACACGAAGGCCGCTTCCGCGGGTACGGCGTCACGACGGCCGTGGCTGAGGTCGTCGAGCACGGTGACCTGGTGCCCAGCCGCCAGGAGCGCGGCCGCCGTCGTCCCCCCGATGAACCCGGCCCCGCCCGTGACCAGGACGTGCATCCGCGGTCCTCGTCTCGGCATCGTCTCGGGCGTGCGGCAGCTTACGTTCTCGCCGGCGAACGTTCGGGTCTGGTCGAACGACCTCCTCGCGTTACGAGGTTCCCGGCGGTGGAGGGCCTGGACCCGGTACGCGCGTGACGGGGCCTCGACCCAGCACGTCGCGTGGCCTACCGTCGGCGTAGGGGAACGGGATCCGGGAGGAGCGACATGGGTGGCATCGTGGTCGGCGTGGACGGGTCGGCCCCGTCGCGGGAAGCGTTGCGATGGGCGGTCGAGGAGGCCCGTATCCGGGGCACGCTCGTCGAGGCGGTGTACGTCTACGAGCACACGCCGTCGTGGCAGCTGTACGGCTACGCGGAGAGTCTGGGCGCGATCGACACCGCCTCGCTGGACGTCGACGCCGAACGAGCCGAACGCGAGGCGGCCGCCCGGGCGGAGCAGCTCGTCGAGGGCGAGCTCGCGCAGATCGGTGAACTCGGTGACGTGCAGGTCGAGACGGTCGTGCTCGAGGAGCGCCGGCCGGCGCGGGCGCTCGTGGAACGGTCCCGGACAGCCGACATGTTGGTGGTCGGCACACGCGGCCGCGGTGGCTTCGCCGGCCTGCTGCTCGGGTCGGTCAGTCACCAGTGCTCGCAGCACGCCGTCTGCCCGGTCGTGATCGTGGGCGAGCCGGACGCCGGCGAGGACGTGGACTGACCGCCCGACCGGGCCGGTGATCATACGGCTCCGAAGGACCTCGGTAGCGTCGTCGAGCGATCACTGCCGAAGGTCACCCATGAGTGCAGAGCCCGAAGCCACCGCGTCCTACATCGAGGACGAGTTCCGGCGCGACACGAACTACATCGACGACCGGATCACGGTCGACGCCCGCGATGGCTGGCCGGTCGAGCCGGGCCGCTACCGCCTGATCGCCTCCCGGGCCTGCCCCTGGGCGAACCGGTCGATCATCGTCCGGCGGCTGCTCGGTCTCGAGGACGCCATCTCCATGGGTATCGCGGGGCCGACCCACGATTGGCGCAGCTGGACGTTCGATCTCGACCCGGGTGGCGTCGACCCGGTGCTGCGCATCCCGCGTCTGCGCGACGCCTTCCTGGCGCGCTATCCCGACTACCCCCGTGGCATCACCGTGCCCGCGATGGTCGAGATCGAGACCGGGAAGGTCGTCACCAACGACTTCAAGCGGATCACGCTGGACATGTCGACGGAGTGGAGTGCGTACCACCGTGACGGGGCGCCGGAGCTGTACCCCGAGCCGTTGCGTGACGAGATCGACTCCGTCTCGCAGCAGGTCTACACCGACGTGAACAACGCCGTCTACGAGGCCGGCTTCGCCGGCACGGTGGCCGCGTACACGCGGGCCTACGACAAGCTGTTCAGCCGCCTCGACTGGCTCTCGGAGCGGCTGGAGACCCAGCGTTACCTGGTCGGGGACACCATCACCGAGGCCGACGTGCGGCTGTTCACGACGTTGGCGCGCTTCGACCCCGTCTACCACAACCACTTCAAGTGCAACCGGAACAAGCTCGCTGAGATGCCGGTGCTGTGGGCGTACGCGCGCGACCTGTTCCAGACCCCCGGCTTCGGCGACACCACGGACTTCGTGCACATCAAGCGTCACTACTACGAGGTGCACCGCGACATCAACCCGACCGGCATCGTCCCGCTCGGTCCCGACCTCTCCAACTGGCTGACGCCGCACTTCCGCGAGGAGCTCGGTGGGTCGCCGTTCGGGGACGGGACCCCGCCCGGGCCGCCACCGCAGCACGAGCGGGTCGACCCGGATCACAACCCGCTGCTGCGCTGAGCGTCGCGCGGCCGCTCAACGCGCCGGCGACGGGTGCCGGCGACATCCTCGTCCTCGCTGATCGACGCGCGCCGGCGATCTCCCCGCCGTCGCCGTTCAACGCGTGCCGGCGACGTCCTCGTCGTCGCCGCGCATGGAGACCGGCGGGCCGAGCACCTCACGCAGCAGAACCGCCTGGCGCAGCTGTCTGGGGTTGCGCAACGTCAGATGCAGGGCGGTGAGCTGGGGGTCCTCCCGGTGGCTCCCCCACTCCTGCTTCGGTTCGGAAGCTTCCCGTGCCTGGGCACGTCCGCCGCGGTCGCCGATCTGGCCGCTGATCTCCGTCCTCGTCACGTCCCTACCGAGGCTCACGTCAGCTCGACGTTCGGCGGCCCGCCCGGTGGCGCGGTCCCGGACCTCGCCTTCGGCCCGCCCGGCGCGGTCCCGGACCTCGCCCTCGGCCCGCCCGGCGCGGTCCCGGACCTCGTCCT
>SKTG01000395.1 GCA_007118045.1 Nitriliruptoraceae bacterium | reverse complement strand
GACCATCACGCAGCAGTACGTGAAGATGACGTTCCTGAGCCCCGAGCAGACCCTCGGGCGCAAGCTCGAGGAGGCGCTCTACGCCCTGCAGGTGGAGGAGGAGCTCGACAAGGACGAGATCCTCGAGCGCTACCTCAACCGCAGCTACTTCGGGCGGGGGACCTACGGGATCGGCACGGCCGCGCAGCGCTACTTCTCCAAGGACGTCTCCGAGCTCTCCCTCGGCGAGGCGGCCGCGCTGGCGGGGCTGCTACGTGCACCGGAGGCGAACAACCCCATCAACAGCCCGGAGAACACGGAGGCGCGCCGCGACATCGTCCTGCGTCAGATGGCGCAGCACGGCTTCGTCAGCTCCGCCCAGGCGGAGTCGGCGATCGACGAACCGCTCGAGGTCGACGTCTCCGAGCCACCGGCACCCGACACCCCGTTCTGGACCAACTGGATCTCCCAGCTGCTCGTCAACCGCAGCGATGCGGAGGCGCTCGGCACCCAGCTCGAGGCGCTGGAACTGATGGGTGAGACGGAGGAGGAACGGCGCAGCACGGTCTTCCAGTCGGGCCTGCGGATCCACACCACGCTGGAGCCGGAGCTGCAGGAAGAGGCCGAGGAGGCGTTGCTGCGCGCGCTGACCTACGAGGACGAACCCGAGGAGGAGATCGCCCAGGAACCGCTCGGCTCGCTGGTGTCCGTGGAGCCCGGCACCGGGGCGATCCGGGCACTCGCGCTGGGGCCACGGGAGTTCGGTGACTGCGCGGAGGACGACAGCTGGGTCGGCACCACGGACGACGGGCAACTGCTCTGCGACAGGATGCAGTACAACCCGGCGGTCCCCGGGATGGGTGGCTCCGGCCGGCAGCCGGGGTCGGCGTTCAAGCCGATCCTGAACGCGGCCGCGCTGGAGGACGGCCTCTCACCGGGCATGGAGCTCGACGCACGTGGGCCGCAGGTGATCGACGGGTGCCAGGGCGACGGTCCCGACGGCGAGTACGAGGTCGACAACACCGGGGGCGACGGCATCATCGACATGTACGAGGCGATCGCCGAGTCGAGCAACGTCTACCACTCGCTCGTGATCGCCGACATCGGCCCGGAGCGTGCGGCCGAGATGATGGAGCGGCTGAGTGGCTTCCCGGTCGCCGACCGCGACGTCTACTGCTCGCTGGCCCTCGGCGCGAACACCACCACGCCGCTGGCGATGGCCACGGCCTACGCGACGCTCGCCAACCGTGGGGAGTACTGCAGCCCCCACCCGATCGAGCGCATCGAGGACGCCAACGGACGCACGATCTGGGAGCACGACGAGGACTGCAGCCAGGAGCTCGACACCGAGACGGCCGACCGCATCGTCGACATCCTGGCGGGCCCCGTCTCCGACGACGGGACCGCCCCCGTGGCGGACCTCGGCGACTGGCCCACGAGGGGCAAGACGGGATCGACCGACGACAACGTGGACGCCTGGTTCGTCGGCTTCATCAAGCAGCTCGCGACGGCGGCCTGGGTCGGGTACCCGAGCGAGGGCAAGATCTACGAGAACGAGACCGCGGCGACCGAGGCCTGCGGTGAGGCTGCGCTGGGTCGCAGCTGCCCCTCGGAACGCGAACGGCTGGCGGACGTCACGGTCGGCGGTGAGTACTACGAGCAGGTCTTCGGTAGCTCGATCCCGGCGCCGCTGTGGTCCGACTACATGGGCAACATCGCCGAGCGGTACGACCCGGAGGACTTCGAGGACCCGGGGCCGATCCCCACCGGCACGGTGCCCGACCTGCTCGCCGCGGACTCCGTCGAGGAGGCGGAGGACATCGCGGAGACCGCCGGGTTCCGTCTCACGACCGAGGAGATCAGCGACTGGCGCTCGGCCGGCACCTTCGTCGAGCAGTCCCCGAGCGCGGGGGACGACCACGCTCTCGGTGCGCGCATCACGCTCTCGATCTCCGATGGTGAGGGCTCGTTGCCGCAGGTCCCGGACGTCACGGGTCTCACCGAGGACGAGGCCGTCGACACGCTCGCCGGCGCAGGGTTCACGAACCTCGCGCGGCGGGACGTGCAGACCTCCGACGACAGCATGGTCGGCCGGGTGCTGGCCACCGCGCCCGGCGGCGGGACCCCGCTCGCACCGGGTGACACGGTGACGATCGAGGTCGGCGTCGCGGCTCCCGAACCTGAACCCGAGCCTGAACCGGAGCCCGAACCGGAACCCGAACCCGAGGAACCGGAACCCGAGGCCGAGGACCCGGAGCCGGAGGAAGCCGCCGGCGAGGGTGACGAGTCGGACGGTGTCGGGAATGGGAACGGGAACGAGAACTCCGGAGAAGACGGGAACGGGGGCAACGGCAACGGCAACGGGGGCAACGGGGACGACGGCAACGGGGAGGTCGACGGCGCGAGCACCGGCAACGGGGACGACGGCAACGGCGGCAACGGGAACGGCGGCAACGGCGGCAACGGGAACGGCAACGGGGGTAACGGCAACGGGGGCAACGGGGACGGCGGCGACGGGGGCAACGGGGACGACGGCAACGGGAACGCCGACGGCAACGGGGAGGTCGACGGCGCGAGCACCGGCAACGGCAACGGCAACGGGGACGGCGGCAACGGGGGCGGCAACGGGAACGGCGAGGACGGGTAGGTGGCTGCCCTCCTGCGCGCCACCGGCACGGTGGCGGCCGCCGGTCTCGGCTGCGTGGCCTACGGCGTGGCGATCGAGCGTCGCTGGTACCGCCTCGCACACGTGCGTCTCGCGGGCGTGCTCCGCCGGCCGGGCCGGCTGCGGTTGTTGCACGTCAGTGACGTGCACCTGGTCCCCGGCCAGGACCACCGGGTGCGGTTCCTGGAACGACTCGGTCGCCTCGACCACGACCTGGTGGTCGCCACCGGCGATCTGCTCGGCGCGCCGGACGCGGAGCGTCTCACCGCGGACGCGATGGCGCCGCTGACCTCCCGGGGGCGTCCCGGGCTGATGGTCCTCGGCAGCAACGACCTCTTCGGGCCGGTCAGCAAGGCCCCCTGGCGCTACTTCACGGACCCGGAGCACCGTTCGCACGGGGTCCCGTTGGACACCCCGGCGCTGATCGACCGCCTCGCGGAGCACGGTTACCGCACCCTACGCGGGGGCACCACCGTGGTCGACACCGCCGCCGGCCCGGTCGTGGCCGGAGGGTTCGACGACCCGCACCTACCGACCACGGTCCTGCCCGACCCCCGGACCGTGGCACCGGGCGACGCACCGGATGCCACGTT
>SKTG01000122.1 GCA_007118045.1 Nitriliruptoraceae bacterium | reverse complement strand
GGCGAGCCCTTCGAGCGCCAGCGCGACGCTGCGCGGGTCGCCGGTCCGGCAGGCGACGTGGTAGCTGTCGCGGTGCAGGGTGACGGCCCGGTCGAGGTCCCCGGTCAGCTCCGCCACCGTTCCGAGCCTGGCCAGGGCGTAGGTCCGCACGACGGGGAGGGGTGTGTCGCCGAAGCGGTCCAGAACGCCCTGGAAGCAGCGTTCGGCCTCCCGCAGACGCCCGGTCCGTAGTGCCACGAACCCGGCCGCCAGATCGACGGTGCCGGCCACCAGCTCGGCACCGAGCTCCTCGGCCAGGTGTCGCGACCGACGCAGCGAGGTCTCCGCGACCTCCTCGTCGCCGGCCAGCACCGCGACGGTGGCCCGGCGGGAGTGCAGGACCGCCTCGAGCTCGGCCAGCCGTAGCTCGCCGGTGAGCGCGATGCCCCGGTCGGCATGGCGGAGCGCCCCGGTGAGGTCGCCGGTCATCTCGGCGCAGCTGAGCAGGGCGACACGGCACTGGACCTCGCCCCACCGGTCGCCGAGCCCGGTGAAGCGGTCCAACGCCCCCTCGAGCCAGGGTCGTGCGCCGCCCACGTCGCCGACGATCAGGCGCACGTTGCCGGTGAGCAGATCAGCGACGGCGACGTCGGCCTCCTCGCCGTCGGGCTCGATCAGGGCCCTCGCGGACCGCAGCTGTTCGTCCGCCCCCGTCGCGTCGCCGAACGCGATCCGCACCACCGCGATGACCAGCGCGGCGAAGGCACGATCCATGAGCGTGCCGTGTTCGTCCAGCACGCCGGCGGCGTCCTGCAACTCGGCCGGTAGGTCGGGTGTCTGGTCGGCGGCGGGGGCCAGCAGGGCCGACCACAGCCTCGCCAGGGCGGCCTCACGCGATGCCGCCCGTGTTGCGAAGGTGGTGAGCCAGCGCGCACCCTCGGCGCCGTGACCCCGCAGGTAGAAGTACCAGCCGAGCTCGGTCGCCAGGCGACCGCCGCGCTGCCCGTCACCCGTCTCCTCGGCCCACGTCAGCGCCGCCCGGAGGTCGTCGAGCAGGTCGTCGAGCTCCTCCATCGCCCGCTGCTGCGTCCGGGTGCGCAGCCGTGGCACCGTCCGGGCCGCGAGCGCCTGCATGTGGTCGGCGTGTCTCCGCCGGAAGGTCTCGGCCTCGCCCCGGTCGGCGAGGCGGTCCGTCGCGAAGGCGTGCAGGCTCTCCAGCATGCGGTAGCGGGTGGGGCGATCGTGACGGTCGGCGACGACCATGGACTTGCCCACCAACGAGGCCATGAGCTCCAGTACCCGATCGCGGGGGAGCTCGTCGCGGTCGCTGCAGACCCCTTCGACCGCGTCCAGGGTGGCTCCGCCGGCGAAGACGGACAGGCGTCGGAACAGGGCGCGTTCGGCCTCATCGAGCAGGTCCCAGCTCCAGCCGATCACGGCCTGCAGCGTCCGCTGGCGCGGCTGGGCGGTGCGGTCGCCCCCGGTGAGCACGGCGAAGCGGTCGTCGAGGCGGTCGGCCAGGTCCGCGAGCCCGAGCATGGCCACCCGGGCCGCGGCGAGCTCGAGCGCCAGCGGGATGCCGTCCAGCCGCCGGCACAGCTGCACGACGCGCCACGCGTCGGCATCGTCGATCACGAGATCCGGATCGGCGAGCCGCGTCCGATCGAGGAACAGCGCCGTCGCGCCCCACCGGGCCAGGTCGTCCACCCCCACCTGCTGCTCCGGTGGGGGCAGGGGCAGCGACGGCACCGACCAGACCGTCTCCCCGGCGATGCCCAACGCCTCCCGGCTCGTGCACAACACGCTCAGCGCGGCGGTGGCGCCGAGCAGGTCGCGTACGAAGCCGGCGACCGGGTCGACGAGGTGCTCACAGTTGTCGAGGACGAGCAGGGCAGATCGGCGCCGCAGCGCCGCGATCACCCGTGCGCCGGCCTGGTGCGGTGCGGACGCGGTCCCGGCCAACCCCGACCCGTCGGTGAGACCGAGGGTCTCGGCGACGGCGGCGGCCACCAGGTCGGGGTGCCGGAGACCGCCCAGTTCCACCAGCCACACCGCCTCGGTGTCGGAGCAGCCGTCGACGGCGCGGGCAGCGGCCTCGATCGCCAGACGGGTCTTGCCGACCCCGCCGGGGCCGGTCAGGGTCACCAGCCGTGACCCACCGAGGAGCCCCACGACCCGTTCGAGATCGTCGCTGCGACCGATGAAGCTCGACAACGGCCGGGGGAGCACGCTCGGCAGGACCTCGGACGATGGAGGCGACGCCTGCGCCGCCGGGACGGCAGCCGGGGCTTCGTCCTCCTGGCGCAGCAGCTTCTCGTACAGCGAGACCAGGTCCCGGCCGGGATCGATCCCCAGCTCCTCGTCGAGCACACGTCGGGTGTCCCGGAACACCTCGAGCGCATCGGCCTGTCGCCCGGCGCGGGACAGGGCGAGCATGAGCTGGCCACGGGGTCGCTCGCGGAGCGGGTGTTCGGCGACCAAGGTCTCGAGATCGGCCACGAGCTCGGCGTGACGGCCAGCCCGCAGGCCGGCCTCGATGCGGTCCTCGACGGCACCCAACCGCAGCTCCTCCAACCTCGCGGCCGCGAGGTCGGCGAACGCGTGCCCCGCGAACTCGCCGAGCGGCGGGCCCCGCCACAGTTCGAGGGCGGCTCCCAGCCGTCCGGCTGCCCGGTCCTGGTCACCGTCACGCAGCGCCTCACGGCCTTCGCGCACCAGCGCCTCGAAGCGGGCCGCGTCGACCGTGTCGGGGTCCGCGCGCAGCACGTAGCCGGGCGGCTGCGACACCACCAGCCCCTGACCCTCGTCCCCGAGGTGGCGACGCAGCTGGGAGACCTGTGATTGCAGCGCGTTCCGCGGGTTCGCGGGCGGCTCCTCGCCCCAGATCATGTCGACGAGCCGGTCCACGGAGACCACCTCGCCGAGGTGGACCGCGAGCACGGCCAGCAGCGTCCGCTGTCTGGCGCCCGGCACGGCGACGGTGTCACCGGCGGAGGTGACCTCGAGCGGGCCGAGGATGCCGAACTCCATGACCGGACCATAACCGCTGTCACCGCCAGGACGGTCCGGACAGCGCCACCGCAGCGTCACGGCAGCGACCCCCGGCACGGTCGTCCCATCACGAACGGCCGATGCCCGAGGAGCCAGAGATGGACACGATCGATCTCCACGACCTGCAACGACTGCTCGCCGCCGATGAGCCCGTCCGGCTCGTGATGGCGCTCGGTCCCCAGCGTTTCGCCCAGGCGCACATCCCGGGCTCGGAGGTCCTCGCGGACCTCGAGCCGGGGTCCCAGCAGATCGATCCCGAGGAGCGGATCGTCGTGTACTGCTCCGGACCGGCCTGTCAGGCGAGCGCCCGGGCGCAGCGGATGCTGGTCGGCCGCGGCTGCCGCGACGTCCGCCGGTTCGTCGGTGGGCTCGAGGAGTGGGACACCGCCGGGCTGCCCCTGGGGGCGACCCCAGCGTCCGGGACGGTCGCGGCTTGAACACCATCGACACCGCCCAGCTGCGTGCACGCCTCGCCGCCGGTCGACGGCCGTGGCTCGTGCACGCGGCGGAAGCGATGAGCTTCCGTTCGTCCCACCTGCCCGGTGCGGTCGCCTTCGGTGAGGCCGAACAGGCTGCCGCCTTCCTCCGAGCCGACGATGTCATCGTGGTCTACGGGTTCGACGGGGCCTGTCGGACAAGCCGTGCCCTCGCCGACGAGCTGTCAGAGCGCGGTTTCGCGCACGTGAGTTGGTACGCCGAGGGGCTCGAGGGCTGGCTGGCAGCCGGCGGCCAGGTCGAAGGCGCCGAGGCCGTACGCGGCATCTCGTGATCGGTCCGGAGCGACCCCTACGAGTTCCTGCGCCGGGTGCTGAACCGCATCCGACAGGGCCTTGACGGTAAGAACCGCCCTGCGCGAGTGGAGCGAGCTGGCCGCCGCCGAACGGCTCGTGGCGGTCCTGACCCTCGACCGCGAGACCAACGACCTCGGCCAGCTGATCGGCGTTCCGGGCGCTGCGGCGTCCGCGTCAGTGGAGCGGGCTCGACCCGCGAGATGTGGCTCCACGCCTTCGTCGATACGCGGTCCGGCCGCGATGGCGCGGTCAAGCACGAACCAGGTCCAACCGCCAGTATCGTGAGGTGCCCAACGCCGACTCGTCATCGATCTCCGCAAGACCCGCTCACGCCCATGCTCTCCCGGTTGCCGCAAGTCCCCCCGAACTCCTCGTACTCGGAGCCGAGAGACGTGGAGTAGTACAGATCGTCACACGCCTCCATGTCTCCTTCCTCGCATGAGGTCCAGAGCGCATCCATCTCGGGGTCGTCACCGAAGTTCGCGGCGCTGCCGAAGACGTTGTCGCTGTCCTCCCCGAGGTCCCCCTCGAACTCGTCGAACAGGTTGCCCAGCACCGCCTCGGCCCTGTCCGCAAGTCCTTGCATCGCAGCGAAACCGAACAGGGGCAGCGCGAGCATCGAGACGGCGAACAGGGAAGCGATGGTCATGGGCAGGGGACCTGAGGAACGGATGCTGCGCGCAGCGGCGTAGGTCAGGAGCCCGACACCTGCCAGGAAGAGCAGCGCGGCGAGGGCTATGCCGGTCTCGGCGGCGGCGTACCGCGCCAGGAAGTACGCCAGCACTGTGCCGACCACCAGGAACCCCAGACCACCGATCCAGAGGCGGCTCCAGGTCCGTGTCGGCGCCCCTGCGGTCCAGGCGAGTGGGTTCTGCCGCTCAAGTGTCGAGGCAGCCGGGTCGTTCGGAGCATCTGTTGTTACCGGTGGCTCTGCCATGATCTCACTCCAGACATGCTGCCGGTGGGTAGAGCGGTTCAGTGCGCTGCTTGGGGGCGTACCTCCACCACTAGACATCTCCGGTCTCCCAGACGTCATCCGATGGGTGTCATGCGCTGGGTCCGGTGAAGCCGTGGCGGAGCCACTGTTGCGAGGTTGCCGCCTTCGCGAAGTCGCTCCAGCTTGGGCTTCGGCGCGGCTGACGGCATCAGTAGCAACGCCCGTCCGGGGCAGCCCGGAGGCTTGTGGCTGTCATTCGGTCGTGACGGCGACAGGTGTCGGCGCTAGAGCCGCGGGCGCAGTCACACCCGCCATCCGTTCCCATGCCGTGTTGAGCGCGCTCTGCATATAGGCCGTCTGGAACACATTGACCAGCGGGACGAATACCAGCACCAGGGCCAGGACCGGGCTAATAGTCGAAGCGATGCCGGCCCTCTCCTGAACTCGCCGGATGCGCTCGGCGGTGTTGTACAGCGACACGAGCGGCGGGACGATCAGCACGACCCCCAGCGACACGGCCAGCAGCGCCACGCCCGGGCTGACATCCTCACCCTGCGACCGCAGCTCCGCGTTGATCTTGAAGTACCAGACGAGTTGGTAGATCCCCAATGTCACGATCGCCAACCCCAACGGAGCTAGGGGGTGGCGCACCTTAACGGTGGCGCCGTTGTCGAGCGTGTGTGTGGAAGCCATGTAGTCCCCTGTGGCGTGACCTGAGCTGCGCGCGCCGCCGCCCTGTCATCGTGTCGGCCGTTTCCCCTGATCGCTTGAGTCAGGGGCCGCGACCACGGGAGGGCCCGACGACCAGGACGACCAGCGGTGACGCAGAGCCCTCCGCCTCTACTGGTCCACGTGCCGTACCGCGATGCTGCGACGGCATGCGTGGCTGGGTGGGAACCACGCGTGCCGGCCTGCGCGCCACGGAGTCGACGAGGACGACCATGACGGAGCTGGCGATCCAGATCCAGGGACTCGGCAAGCGCTACGGGGACGTGGTCGCGTTGCGAACGTTGGACCTCGAGGTGCCGCAGGGATCCATCTTCGGCTTCCTCGGCCCGAACGGCTCGGGCAAGACCACGGCGATGCGCATCCTGCTGGGCCTGGCGCGACCGACCTCCGGCTCCGCGACCGTCCTGGGCTTCGACGCGGTGGCGCAGAGCCTCGAGATCCGTCAACGGGTCGGCTACCTCGCCCAGCTGCCCCGCTTCTACGACGATCTGACCCCGAGAGAGACGTTGCGGTTCTCCCGTGGGTTCTTCCCCCACGACCGGGACCACGGTGTCGAGGACGATCTCGGCGAAGCGCTCGAGCTCGTGGGCCTGCGTGACCAGGCCGACCAGCGGGTCGGAGGGTTGTCAGGTGGCCAGCGCCAGCGGCTCGGCATCGCGCAGGCGTACGTGCACCGGCCCGATCTGCTGATCCTCGACGAGCCGGCGGCGGCGCTGGACCCCATCGGCCGGCGGGACGTGTTGGAGATCATGCGCCGGCTCCGAGGGGACACGACCATCTTCTACTCGACGCACATCCTCGACGACGTGGAGCGGATCAGCGACACGGTCGCCGTGCTGCACGAGGGGCAACGGGTCGCCCAGGCACCCATCGAGCAGCTGCTGACCGGCACCGGCGCCGCATCGTTCGTCATCGAGCTGCGCGGGGACACCGCCGACGCGGCTCACCGGCTGGAGCAGCTGCCGTTCGTGGTGGCGACCGAGATCGTCCCGCTCGAGGATCGGGCCCGGTTGCGGGTGAGCGTGGACGACGTCGACGCCGCCGAACGACGCCTGCTACGGGAGTTGTTGGCGATCGACGACGTGCGGATCACCTCGTACGCCGCCCATCGGCTCGACCTGGAGCAGGTCTTCGTCGATCTGGTCGAGGAGGTCCCGGCATGAGCGCGGCCGTGACCCGGACGTCCTCGCCCTGGACTGCTGGGCTCATCAACCTCGCTGGCCGGGAGGCCGCGACGTGGTGGTCGGGCGGCCGCTGGCGGCTCCACTCGCTCGTGTGGTCGGTCATCCTCGCCGGCCTGCTCGCCCTGATGGTGTGGGTGCTTCCCGCGGTGCTGGAGGGCGCGGGCGTGCAGGCCGCCGACGGGGACGTCACGGCGACCGTCGTGCAGTTCCCAGAGCTGGTCGCCGTGATCGTCGCCATCGGGGTCGTGCTGCTCTGCCACGGGTTGCTGCTCGACGAACGGCGCAACGGCGTGCTGGAGTGGCTGCTGTCCAAGCCGGTCGCCCGCCCAGCGGTGATCCTGGCCAAGTTCCTCGGCCAGGGCAGCGGTCTGCTCGCCACGGTGGTCGCGATCCCCTGGCTCGTCGTGCACCTGGTGCTCTCGCTGGCCATCGGTGAGCTGTGGAACCCGCTGCACAGCCTGGCGGTCGCGGGCGTCCTCGCGCTGGTCGTCGCGTTCCACCTCGCCCTCGTGCTCGCCCTGAGCACGCTGACCTCGAGCCGTGTCGTGATCCTGGCCCTGCCGATCGTGGCCGTCGTCGCCGCCGACGGGCTGATCGGCGTCGTCCCGGAGCTGTTCCACGTGGTGCCCTGGTCGCTGGGCGCCGTGGCCTCGGTTCTGCTCGTCGAGGGCGTGCTGATCTCCGGCTGGCCGATCGTGGCGACGGTCGGCTGGACGCTCGTGCTGCTGGCCGCCGGCGCCGCGACGCTGCAACGCGCAGAGTTGTGAACCAGACACGTCGACGCACGAAGGACGTCCTGCCTCGGAGGTGAGGAACGCCGGCACTGGTGACGGCCCCACGCGAGGACGATGCTCGCGGTACGGGACCGGGCCGTGCCACACCTCTGGGCCGGCCAACGATCGGGGACGTGATGGGTCTGCTCGGCAACCTGGTGCTGGTCCTGATCCTGGCGTGGGTCGTGCGGGCTCTGCTGGCGGCACGGGAGGTCACCTGGCTCCGGCTGGTGTTGGCGGTCCTGGTCGGTTCGGCGGTCGGTGCGACGGTGGCTGCCCTGCTCGTCATCGACCTGACGCTCCCGATCGAACAGCAGGTCGCCGTCTTCGAGGAACGCCGCGACGATCTGTACGCGTTGGCGCTGCCGTTCCAGGTGATCGCCACGATGCTCGCGGTCGTCGTGCTCGAACTGCTGTTGGCACGACCCCCTCGGCGGCGGGGGTTCCGGCCCGTCCATCCGTGGCGTGCACTGCGGCGACGGCTGGGCATCGTGCTACGCGGCTGGCAGGTCACGCGCATCCTCGCCCGTCACGGGCTCGCACCCGCGCTGGGGCTGCGTCGCGGCGGGGTGGCGGTGCGCAGCCCAGAGGAGCTCGCACGGCGGGCGCGCTCGGCGTTGGAGGACGCCGGCGGCATGTTCGTCAAGCTCGGCCAGTTGCTGGCCACCCGACCCGACCTGTTGCCACCCGTCGCGCTCGACGAGCTCGGCCGCTTGCACGCCTCGGCGCGGCCCCTGGGACGCGAGGAGGTCGAGGAGGCGATCGTCGCCGAGCTCGACGGGCCGCTGGAGCAGCACGTCGCCGAGATCGACTGGACGCCGTTGGGTTCCGCGTCGATCGCCCAGGTCCACACGGCCCGGCTGCACGACGGCCGGCGGATGGTCATCAAGGTGCGCCGTCCGGGCCTGCTCGAGGCCGTCGAACGGGACCTGGCGATCGCGGTGGGGCTGGCGCGGCTGGCCGAGCGTCGCACCGACTGGGGCCGGAGCTACGAGGTCGGCGCGATCGCGGAGGACTTCGCGACGGCGTTGCGCACCGAGCTCGACCTGCGCGTCGAGGGTCGCCACGCGGTGGAGATGGCCGAAGCCGCCGCCGACCGGCCGGGGGTGCAGGTCCCGGGCATCGTCGAGGAGCTGACCACCGAACGGTTGCTGGTCATGGACCAGCTGGTCGGCACGCCGCTGTCGGCCGCCGGCCACGAGCCCGCGGACACCGAACGGGCGCGGCGGCTGGCCGACGAGCTGTGCGCGTCCCAGGTCGAGGCCATGCTGCGCGGCGAGCGGTTCCACGGCGACCCGCACCCCGGCAACGTGTTGCTGCTCGACGACGGCAGCCTCGGGCTCATCGACTTCGGGGTGACCGGTCGACTGGACAGCTTCGAACGCTCCTCCGTCTTCCAGATGTTGCTGGCCGTCCGGCTGGGTGAGCCGTCGCTGCTCTACGAGTCGTTGGTGGCGATCGGCTCGATCCCACCCACCCGAGAACCCGACGAGATCGAGCGGCGGCTGGCACGGTTCATGGCCGTCCATCTCGGGCCGGGCCTGCCGCCCGCCCAGGCCCTGACCGACCTGCTGCGGCTGACTACGCAGCTGGGCTTCCGTCTGCCACCGCAGACCTCGACGATGTTCCGGGCGCTGGCCACCCTGGCGGGGACGCTCGAACAGCTCTCGCCCGCCTACCCGCTCATCGACCAGGTCGCCGAGCTGGGCGGTGCCGAGCTCACCGAACGGACCTCGCCCTCGTCGATGCAGGAACTGCTGCAGAGCGAGTGGGCTCAGCTCAGCCCGCTGCTGCGACGCGCCCCGCGGCACCTCGACCGCATCGCCACCCTGCTGCAGCACGGCGAGCTGACGACCAGGATGCGGTGGCTGTCGGACGCCCGCGACGTCGCCGTGCTCGAACGGCTGCTCAACCGGGTCGTCGTCACGCTGCTCGCGCTCGGCGTCGGCCTCATCTCGGTGCTGATGATCAGCGCCGACGCCGGCCCGCTGCTCGCCGGGACCGACCTGCGCCTGGTCGAGATGCTGGGCTGGCTGGGTCTGTTCGCCGGCACCGTGCTGCTCCTGCGAGTGCTGCTCGAGGTGCTACGACCGCCTGCGCGTCGCCCACCTCCGTGACCATCCGTCAGCGGCAACCGATCCGGACGGGGGCTGCCGAGCGTCGCACGGGCCGCAACACATGGCGGGTGTGGGCGACCAGGGCTGCCGCGGGGCGGAGTTCCCGAACGAACCCGGTGAGCGCCGCGTCGAACGCCTCGGGCCGGTCGAGGTTGGCGAGGTGACCGGCCCCCGGCAGTGACACGCGTCGGCAGCCGGCCTCGGTCGCCTCCCACCGCCGGGCTGCCCTCACGACCATCCTCAGGTCCCGTTCGCCGTGGACCAGCAGGACGGGGACCGGCACCCGGGTGTTCGCGCGTCCCGGCGACACGGCCGCCAACGCGGCTCGGGTGACCTCGATCAGGTCCGCCTTGGGTTGCGCCCGTGTGGCTCGTGCCACGTAGCGGCGGGCCTGCGGGGTCTCGGCGAACATCCTGGCGAACGTCCGCCGCAGGTGCCCGTCCGGCCACAGGCGCAGGATGGCGGGACGGAGCCGTTGGACCACCGCCTGGGCGCGTCCCAGCGGAACCTGCAGGTCGGTCGAGCCGACCATGACCATCGCGCTGACCCGCTCGGGATGGTCGATCTGGAGCTGCTGCGAGACGAGGCCGCCGAGGGACTGCCCGACCAGGGTCGCCTCGGTCGCCTCCACCGCGTCGAGCAGCGCACGGAGATCGCCGGCGAGCGTCCGAACGTCGAACGGCTCGCCGATGGGGCGGCTCGCGCCGTGGCCGGGCAGGTCCCAGGTGAGCACCCGGTGGCCGGTCGCGGCCATCGCCGGCACGTTCAGCGCGAACGCGTCGTGATCGAGCGATGCACCGTGGGTGCACGCGATCAACGGTGCGCTCCGCTCACCGTGGACCCAGTAGTGCACCGGGACGCCCCGTCGTTCGAGCACACCGTGCTCCACCGCAGATGGAACACCGTCCATGGCTCTGCCTTCCTCGGCGGCGACGCCGGCCGTCGACCGGCGACGTCGCCGCGCTCGCTTTGCGGACCCGGCTCTCTCGGAGCACCGGGGATGCCATGCTCGTGGTCCCGTCGGCCCTCGGCCAGGGTCGCCGGTCACCTGTTGCCTCCGAAGGGCCCCACAGGTCCGGACCCGCTCTGCGGCCGGTCGCGCCCGTGGCCGGTGCGTGGGGCGGGGAGTCGTGGGGTGGCGAGATCGGGTTGCGCCAGCCCGCTCGCGCTCGCCACGACCGACCGTCGTCTGGTCGACCCTGCACGTCGAGGACATCACGCCGCTTGACGAAGCTAACGATATTAGCCATACTCGCGGTGGCTAAACAGATTAGCCTCAGGCGGGAGGTGACGAGGTGAGCATCATGCGGACGCACACGCCGGGCAGTAGCGGCACCGAGACCACCCGCTGGCTGCGGCGGCCGGGTGGACGCATCGCCTACGAGGTCACCGGCAGCGGGCCTCTGGTGGTGCTGGCGCCGGGGATGGGCGACGTGCGGACCGTCTACCGCTTCCTCGCTCCCGCGCTGGTGACCGCCGGCTACCGGGTCGCCACCCTCGACCTGCGTGGCCACGGCGAGAGCGACACCACGTTCGAGGCCTATGACGACGTCGCCACCGGAGGCGATCTGCTCGCGCTGACGCGACACCTCGGTGGTCCCGCGGTCCTGGTCGGCAACTCGATGAGCGCGGGTTCGGCTGCGTGGGCGGCCGCGGAGGAGCCCGGATCGGTCGCGGGGCTGGTGCTGATCGGCCCGTTCGTGCGTGACCTGCCGATGGGTCACGTCGCGCGCCTGGCGTTGCGCCTGCTGCTCCGACGCCCGTGGGGGCGGGCGGCCTGGGTCCGCTACTACGCCAGCCTGTACCCGGGGACGCCACCTGCGGACCTGCCGATGCATCGTGCGGCCATCCGCGAGAGCCTCGCCCGCCCCGGGGCATGGGACGCGTTCGAGGCGACCACCCGGACCAGTCATGCTCCCGTCGAGGCAAGGCTGCACGAGATCGACGCGCCGACGCTCGTGGTAATGGGCGTGCAGGACCCGGACTTCCCCGATCCCGGGGCCGAGGCGCGGACCGTGGCCGACCTGCTCGACGGCCAGGCCGTGCTCGTCGAGGGTGCGGGTCACTACCCGCAGGCACAGCGACCCGAGGTCGTCACGCCCGCGGTGCTCGACTTCCTCGCCGAGGCGCTGCCTCGTGCCTAGGGCCGGGCTCACCCCGGAGCGTGTCGTCGCCGAGGCCGCCGAGCTCATCGACGCGGCTGGTCGCGACGGCCTCACGCTCACCGCGTTGGCGTCGCGACTCGGTGTCGCGGTCCCCAGCCTCTACAAGCACGTGGGCGGGCTCGACGATCTGCACCGGCGGCTCGCCGCCCGGGCGGTCGGTGAGCTCGGAGCCGGCTTGGCCGCGGCGGCCCGGG
>SKTG01000099.1 GCA_007118045.1 Nitriliruptoraceae bacterium | reverse complement strand
TGGTCGGGGTGAGCAAGGACACGGAGGGTCGTGAGGCCTACCGCCTCGCGCTGCAGACACGTGAGCAGCACATCCGCCGCGAGAAGGCCACCTCCAACATCTGCACGGCCCAGGTGCTGCTAGCGGTCGTGGCCGCTATGTACGCCGTCCACCACGGACCCGACGGGCTGGAGCGCATCGCCCGGCGCGTGCACGCGCTGGCCGGAGCCCTGCGGTCCGCCCTGCGCGACCACGGCTTCGAGGTGCTCGGCGAGACCTGGTTCGACACCGTCACCCTGCACGTGCCGGGCCGGGCACACGAACTGCGGGCCGCCGCGGCTGAGGCCGGCTACGACCTCGGCGTACGGCCGGGGGAGGACGGCACGCTCGACCCCGGCGGCCCGGACCACCTGCGGATCGCGCTCGACGAGACCACCCACCTCGAGGACCTCGCCAGCCTGCTCACCGCGTTGACCGGCGGGTCCGTGTCGACCGGCTCGCTCGACCCCGAGGAGCACGCCGCCAGCCCGACTGGGGTGCCAGCCTCGCTGCAGCGCACGAGCGGCTACCTCGCCGACCGCCGCTTCCACGCCTACCGCTCGGAGACCGAGCTGATGCGGTGGCTGCGGCACCTCAAGACCAAGGACATCGCTCTCGACCGTTCGATGATCCCGCTGGGCTCCTGCACGATGAAACTCAACGCGGCCGCGGAGATGGAGGCGATCACCTGGCACGAGTTCGCCGACCTGCACCCGTTCGCGCCCGTCGAGCGGCTGGCCGGCACCCGCCGCATCGTCGCCGACCTCGAGGAGTGGCTCGCCGACATCACCGGCTACGCCGCCGTGAGCCTGCAACCCAACTCCGGCGCGCAGGGCGAGCTGGCGGGGCTGCTCGCGATCCGCGGCTACCACCGCGCGAACGGTCACCTCGATCGGGACGTGTGCCTGATCCCGTCGTCGGCCCACGGCACCAACGCCGCTTCGGCCGTGATGGCGGGGATGCGCGTCAAGGTCGTGGCCTGCGACGAGGACGGCAACGTCGACGTCGAGGACCTCAAGCGCCTGGTCACCGAGCACACCGACACCCTCGCCGCGCTGATGGTGACCTACCCCTCGACGCATGGCGTGTTCGAGACCGCGATCGAGGACATCTGCGCCCTGGTGCACGACCACGGCGGCCAGGTCTACCTCGACGGGGCCAACCTCAACGCGCTGGTCGGGGTCGCACGCCCGGGCCGCTTCGGCGCGGACGTCAGCCACCTCAACCTCCACAAGACCTTCTGCATCCCTCACGGCGGAGGCGGCCCGGGGGTCGGTCCGGTCGCCTGCGTGGCGCACCTGGCCCCGTACCTGCCGACGCACCCGCTCGAGACCACCTCGTGGCACCCCTCGTCGAAGGCCCTCGAGCCGGACCAGCGGACGGGCCCGGTGAGCGGGGCGCCGTGGGGCTCGGCCGGGATCCTGCAGATCTCGTGGGCGTACGTGGCCCTGATGGGGGGCAGCGGGCTCCGGGCGGCCACGGAGACGGCCATCCTGGCGGCCAACTACGTCGCCAAGCGCCTGGCCGAGGGCTTCCCCGTGCTCTACACGGGCGATGCCGGGCTCGTTGCGCACGAGGCCATCATCGACGTCCGCGGGCTGCACTCGGCGGCCGGCATCAGCAACGAGGACGTCGCCAAGCGCCTGATCGATCACGGCTTCCACGCCCCGACGATGTCGTGGCCGGTCGCGGGCACGCTGATGCTCGAACCCACGGAGTCTGAATCTCGAGCTGAGCTCGACCGTTTCTGTGACGCCATGCTGGCGATCCGCGCCGAGGCGGACGGCGTCGCGGCGGGGACGTGGCCGGCCGAGGACAACCCTCTGGTCAACGCGCCGCACCCGGCCATGGACCTGCTGGCGGGGGAGTGGGACCACGCGTACTCACGGGAGGAGGCCGCCTACCCCTCGGCGGGCGCGCGTGCGGACAAGTACTGGCCGCCGGTGAGCCGCATCGACCAGGCGCACGGCGACCGTCACCTCGTCTGCGCCTGCCCGCCGCCGGAGGCGTTCGCCTGAGTCCGATCAGACAACACCGCCCCGCGGCGAGGGGTGCTCCAGTTCCCGCGCTCGGGGCCGATGGAGAGGATGGCCCTCGCAGCGGGGGCCTCAGGACGATCCGGTGGGTGCCGGAGCGAGGGCCACGGCTGGTGCAGGACTCGGGATGGTCGTCACCGCGGTTGCCGGATGAACGCGCGGGAAGCACCACATGTTCCCGAGGTTGCGTGCACCGCACGCACGCGCGGACGTGGCCGTACGGACAGGGTCACTCGGGTACGGTGGCCCCACCTCGGTGTGGGGGCGCCGGGAGGTAGAGGTACGCCCTGGGGAGAGGTGAACGGTGTCCGAGAGCTCCTTCAGCGTGTCACCACGCCGGCGCGACCGGCGGGCGGAGCGACGCGTGCAGCGTAGTGCGCAGCACGCCGAGCGACGCCGGGAACGCGCCGACCGGCGGCAACGGCCGGAGCAACGGGCGGGGCAACGGCGCCGTCGGTGGATCCGCCGTGGGATCGTCGCCGTGGTGCTCGTGTTGCTGCTCCCGGTGCCGTGGCTACACGTGGTCAGCGATGACCCGCCAGGGACGGCGTGGCGGCTGGACGGCCGGCTCGAGGTCAACGGCACCACGGTCGATCCCGAGGGGGAGTGGACCTGGTTGGCCGTGGGTCGACCACAGCTCGTCGGCGAGGTGCTCTGGGAGGAAGCGTTCGGAACGACCGACCCCGCCGACGACCTGCGGGCCGGCCCGATCACCCGCTCGCCGGCGCTCAGCGAGCCCTCGGCCGCCGCCGTGGGCCTGCGGCAGGCCGGCCGCGACGTCCCGCTCGGGCTGCTGGTCGAGGTCCGCGAACCGCTGGTGGAGGGACTGCCGCAGTCGGGGGTCATCACCTCGATCAACGGTGTGCAGGTCACCGACCGGCACACGTGGAAGCGGGCGACGGGGAACTGGGACGTCGATGTGCGTATCCGCGAGCCCTACGGCGCCACGGCCTACAAGCCCGATGTCGACCCGAGCTTCACGTTCGGGCTCGCCGACGGGCGCCGCTTCACGACGCCGGGCCACGACCTGCCGTACGAGTTCGTGCACATGCTCGACCTCGCCCCGGAGGATCTCACCGCCGGCATCTCGTTCGTGTCCGCGGACTGGTTGCCCGTCGACTGGTTCCGTGAGCT
This sequence comes from Nitriliruptoraceae bacterium, assembly GCA_007118045.1. Lineage (GTDB taxonomy): Bacteria > Actinomycetota > Nitriliruptoria > Nitriliruptorales > Nitriliruptoraceae > SKTG01. Next base: position 57 of record SKTG01000099.1, on the reverse strand, counting down.
CTCGCTGGGTAGCTCGCACGGCTCGATGGTGGCGCTGACCACCTACGCCCAGGCCAG